>JAAENI010000096.1 GCA_024224595.1 Hyphomicrobiales bacterium | reverse complement strand
CAACCCGTGTTTCTTCACCACCACCCCAGACATAATCCACCATCGCACCAGTGGTGCCAGTGGCTCACAATGGAGTGGTGGTGACGCTATCAGGCACAAATTCGCGCAGCACGACCACATCGCGCCTGTCATTAAGGCCAGTGGTGATATCACCATTGTCATCACCCACAGGGGAAGCATTGCCCCAGATTTGTGCCAGCGGCTTCATCGCATCGCGCAGCTCGAGAATATTATTGCTGTCAAAGCCATCAATCAGCGTTTGCGCCTGGCCTGCATTATCAATGATTGCCTGTTGCACTGCCTGTTGTTCTGGTGGATCACTGGCATCAGCCACATAAGACATTGCCTTCTTAAGAGGCTAATTCAAAACTAAGTTGAGTGATATCAATCAGTTGTGCTTCCATATCTACACACTATTGAAGCGGTGGAGATTCTGCAAATAGTTTCAAAAAGGTATTAATTGCCGCTTAAATCAACAATTCCCCGACCTTTTTGCCACCCTTTTTTCGCAATCGTATAACCAGTTTCAACCGCCTCAACTTCCGCCCAGGCAAACACCTCCCTGCTCCCTTCAACATCATTAATCGACCCGATGAAATGCCCTATTTGGGTTGATATTTTGTGACGCCTGTATCAAGAGAGTAATTCAAAGTCCCTTTTTGTGAGGGACAGCAATGGGGGTCATTTTCCTTCCAGCGCACCCCCTGCAATTGTAGAGTTCCGGCATCCCCCACATGGTAACTGGTTATCGCAAAACGCATGTCACCGATGATATCTGCGAGGATCAGATCTGCGGAGGATGAAGATGCAATCACCAGATATTGCCCATTCTCATTACCTCCGGAACATTGGCCTGTATCAATCAGTACAGCCGTCTGAGTGGCATCTACCGGTTTCATGTCTACCGCCCTGATAAATTTAAACCCCCATTCGGTTTGGTCATTTCCGGGGCAGCTTTCAAATCGCCCGACAAGGCCGGAGCCTTGCTTTGAAAGGTGTTCATGGGCTGCATTCAGCGCAAGTACAAGCGATTTGCCATCAAAATCAGAACCCAGAGCCGGTTGAAGCGAAATCGGAAAAATACTGATTGAGGCAACCATTCCAATGATCCGCATCATCGCCCGCCAGGACCAACCGGAGCTGTAAGTTGGCGTTTGCTTTCCGCGTTTATGGTAATTCATTTTTTGGCCCGGCATTTTCAACCTCCGTAAAATAATGTCTGGGGAAGGCCGTACTTTTCAAGCCACCCATACCAGGCTACATCCGTTGGTCCGATAAAATAGTCCATGGCTTTCCAACTGCTACCTTGTCGTTCAAGCAAGACCATGACAACATCGCTCATCATGTCAGCGCTCCAGTCCTCTCGAAACGGTGTATTGTTCCAGTTTAGGGGTGTGGAATCCGGATTGACCGGTGTTGCCTGCAGATAAGCCATGCGGCCATCAGTTCGCAGAACATCCACGACAAAGATCACTCTCTGGCCAATTTCTCTTGATATCGGAACTCTGGCTGCATTCATGATCGCTTTGCGTTCCTGACTTCCGCGACCAGGTTCGTAGTATTTTTCCCCGCCTGCCGCAACATTACCGACCGACAACAAAATCTGCAGCAACAAAAACGATGATGCCAATGCGATCAAAAACGAATTTTTTTTAACGATGTTTGTGCGGCGTGATGTGAAAACAGGCATTGTATTATCTCCGATGATCAGTACTCACAATAGGTTTCCAGCGACTGGAATACCTTGACATAAATCAACACTGAGCAGGCTCTCAATTCATGGAATCAAGTTAGTTGTCGCTGCTGAAATGCGCAAAACGAGGCCTGGTGTCAGGCTTACATAAAGTAATGATAGACGAGTCAATATTACGTATGAACTGATACCCATATGGAGTTATTCGCGTCGATCTTAAACCAGATCACCATCTGTCTCAAATACCTCGACCACGAGCAACTTCTGAGTTCGGCATTCACCAGACAAACTGTTGAGTTTGCCCAAGAGATGAGTTTGGTTCATTTTTACTCAACACAATGTTGAAATAATCAAAGGCAAGGTGACAGGTGCACGACCTCATTTGAGAAACCCCATGAATTAACCTGCCACCCATTTTACATCGATCAGAAAACTCACCTTGTGAATGTGCCCAGAATAATTGGTAAGTGAGTGGTAATTGATGGCAGGTCTGGTATTGACTGATTCACGTTGTCAATTTTTATGATTGTTTTAGCCATGACCAAGACAAACGCCCCATTTCCAAACCAGGGTGAACCTGTATCAGAAGAATATGGTTTCGAGGGTGAGTGGATTCATAAACCCGTGCTGGCATTTACTTATGGTGAAGAACCATCAAACCCGGATGGCAATGCGCGGGAAAAAATGAAAAAGGCTCCCGAGGGTAACAATATTATCACCTTCAACCTTACAACAGTTGCCACCGGGCTAAAAATTACTGCATCACGTCTTAGACGCGCCAACAGAGACAGCAAGATCGAAATAACCACTATTAACTTGCCACCTCTAGAGGGTCAAAGCGCAAGAATGCAGTTCACATTTATTTACGGTGGCTGGCAATTCAAAACCACCAAAATCAGGTATGACAGGGCTTGAATTGCAAAACAATTTGTTGCCTCAAGATCAAGGGAACCTGCCCGATGACGTTCAGATGTAGCTATATCCCCGTCACCGCCTAAAGTGGGCAGATCATGCGAGCATTGGTAAATCCAGCCTCATCATACCGCCAGCAGCTTTTCTTAGCCAATAAAATCATCCCTGAAAACCCCGCCGTTCTCGCAACAATAATTCAATGCCACAAGTTGATTGCCAGGGTTGAAAATCGCCCAGAGTAACGTTTTCCAGTTACTCTATCTAGCAGGCTGTCGGACTTGAGCAATTATTGAGAACAGAACTGGAATTGAGGTCGATATTTGGATCATTTGAGGCGAATATCGGGAATATTTAACGAAAATGAACGAAAAATCGGACCAATATCCAGTTTTGTTAACAGTGATTGTGCAAGTCCGACAGGCTGCTAGTCGCCGCTCTTCTTGATATCAGCGATGACACGTTGCATAAAATCCGTAAACTGTTGCTGCTCATCAGGCGAAAGCGCATGCAGAAATGCACGATTTATGGTCATCGCGGATTTCGTTGCATTCGCTTCAAGCAGCCTGGCTTTATCTGTGGCATAAATTAAACGGGCGCGACCATCATCTGGATGAGACCGGCGTTCAATTAACCCGTCACGCTCCATTCTGGTGATGGTATTGGCAATGGTGGCCTGCTCAACATCGAGCCTTTCAACCAGTTCTTTTTGTGTCAAACCGTCTTCATTCCAGAGTTCCAGCAATGCCATGAATTGGGCGGGCGCGATGCCCAGAGGGGCAATCTCATCACGCAGGCCCTGGGCAAACAACCTGGCCATGTGGTTGATCAGATATCCGGGAGAATTCATTTTTTTAAAGGTCATGTGCTTTTTTACACTTGCATAGCGCGCTATGCAATGCTAAATATGCATAGCGCGCTATTTAAAACACGACAAATAACACACGGATTTAGAGAACATGATCAAGTCGCAACCCTTGCCAATCAAATAAACACTGAGGAAGGTCCGATTGTGCTGACCAATGATTTACAGTCGACCACACCGACGAGGATGCGCTGTTGAAAGCGTGGGCACATGATACAGATTTCATGAAACAACTGGACAGCCACATCTCAACCCGGCTTCATCAGGATCTGGCTGGCAGCTCAACCTTCATCAATTGTGCAATCCGGCAGGATGTGGCGAGTTTCAGGAACGCATTTAACCATCCAGAGTTTCAACGCCGCATTCAGGATTACCCGGCCAGCGCCGTGGCATTCCCTGACATGTTTAAAAAGCTTTCAGTCACCAATCAATGCATCACGTAGACCGTTTCTTGTTTACACGGAAGCGGTCTAAGGAAGGGAATACAGTCATGAAAAAGAAACTGCATGCCATTGCCGGAGCCATCGCGCTTCTCACGATAAGCACATTCTGGGGCACTACCGTCGCTTCAAAACTGTTTGGCACCGTTGATCAGATTATTTTGGTCAAAACCTCTATCTTATGGGGAATGCTGTTACTGATACCCGCCATGGCAACCACCGGAGCATCAGGGTTTTCATTAGGCGGTAAATGGAAAAATCCTCTCATGGCGCGAAAGAAAACGCGAATGAAAATTGCCGCTGCCAATGGTATTTTGTTATTGGTACCTTCGGCTTTCTTCCTCGCCGCCAAAGCCCAGGCTCAAGAATTTGACGGCCTGTTTTTGATTGTGCAGGTTGTCGAACTGATTGCCGGTGCCACAAATTTTACGCTGTTGTTTCTAAATGCCAGGGATGGTTTTGCAATTTCCCGCAGGAAGCAATGAGCAGTGAATTTCATAGAATTCCAAATCATTTTAAGCAAAAATCAGAACATAGCCCTGGAATATCGGTCTTGATTGGTGATTACTCCCCACGTTCCCGCCTTAACCGGTTCCAGTATTCCAGTCTCTTGTTGATTTCGCGTTCAAATCCCCGTTCGGGCGGATCGTAGAATTGTTTTCGCCCTATTTCGATCGGGAAATAATTTTGTCCTGAAAAAGCATCTTCTTCATCATGGTCATAGCGGTAACCTTTTGAATAGTCTTCTTCCTTCATCAACTTTGTCGGTGCGTTAAGGATATGTTTGGGGGGCAATAACGAACCGTATTCCTTGGCGGCTCTCAGGGCGGATTTAT
>JAAENI010000095.1 GCA_024224595.1 Hyphomicrobiales bacterium | reverse complement strand
TGGATGTATTGGCAGACATGGCTTCTTGCAGTTTGGTGTCCAACTGGCCAAGAAACTGATGGGCCAACACCATTCCGATATTGTACTTGCGGGCCTGACTTAGGATAATACCAATATTCCGATCAAAATAATCATTGGCCTCATCGACATAGACAAAGGTTGGCAGGCGGTCTTTTTTGTCCAAAACGGCCCGTTCCTGTGCAGCCTGGGCAATCATAGCTATAAAAAAACGGCCAAAGATTTCGGTACCGTTTTCCTTCAGCAAATCCTTGGCGGTGTTGATCAAGATCACCTTTCCTGCATTCATTTCAGTAAACAGGTCAAGCTTGCTCTTGGGGTGTGAGAACATGCGTTCAAAGGTTTGGTTTTCTAATATGCCATACAGACGGCGCAACACCTGTTTCTTGGTACCGGTGAATTCCTTGCTTCTAAATTCCGACTCAAAAAATGAACGCGCAGAACCTTCCAGCTTTTGAATGTGCTCGTAGTGTTTATCATAGCCATCATCCTCCAATAGTTCCCTGAAGGTGTGAATGGTGGCATTGGGAATGTGGAGCAGCAATCGGGTGATGTACCTGAATATTACCGACTGCTTCTGTGTCATACCAGCATCAAGCAGTGAACCCAGCACAAAATCATAGAGTTCCAAAATGCCATTGATTAATCGCTCACGGTCTAACTGGGAGTATTGATTGATACGTTCCATGCCCACATCGAATAAATTAAGCGCTACGGGCCATTCGACATCGGTAGGATCAATCAGACACAATCGGTCGGCTAGTGGCTGCCCTGGCGCAAATACGGACATACCTGCGATGTTGTTGATGAGATCGCTCTGGCTGTCGATCACCACTATCGATGTTTTGCCTGAAGCCACGGCATCAAGATCATGCAGGATGAGATGTTGCAGGGTTTGAGTTTTACCATGGCCGGAACCGGCTACAATGTGATGATGCTCAAAGCGGGTGGCATCGGGCAATGATATAGGTACAGTGCACTCAAACAACGCAGCAAAGGGTGTCCCTGCCAGATAGGTTTTGATCAACTGTCGAGCAGACATAGGTCCTATCTTGGTAGGAAGCTTAACTGTTTTGGTTTGACTTCCAGGGGCACCACCAGACGCAGCAAGTAGATTGTATTCCAGCCTGGCTTTTAGATTGGCTGTGGTGTCAAAATTTTCCAGTTCAGGT
>JAAENI010000094.1 GCA_024224595.1 Hyphomicrobiales bacterium | reverse complement strand
GCAGATTGCTTCAGCTCTGGTAGTACCTGCTTTGGCCTGTACTCCGGCACCATTTAATATGGATTTTCCAGAAACTATTTCGATCTCTGTACCGCTTTTTCAAGAGCTTGTGCTTGAAATTGCAGGAGGACTTATCAGTCAGGGATTCATGTATATCTATTTTCTAAATGGATATGGTGCAAATCTTGATCCTTTGTTGCATGTCAGTAAAAAAATAGAGGTAGTGAATATCCGAAATAAAAGCTGTTGGGAACTTGATGAGGAAAACAGATTACGGCAGACTGATTATGGTAGCTGGGAGGGTATGCATGCCACGCCTTCGGAAATTGAAATTATCCAGGCAACACACCGAATAACTGATTCAGAACTGGCTGAAGCACCACCTGAAAAGCTTTCCTCGAAATTCATGCGTGGACATGCGGGAGACCGGCATGGGTCACCAAAACAACACAGGATGAGTTTTCCTGATGGGCGTGCTGGTTCTCATCCCGCTTTGGCCAGACCTGAGCATGGAAAAAAGACTGCTTGCGGTTGCTTTTGAAACGGTTGTGACAGATTTTGTGAGTTTTAACGCAATGTGACGGTGATAATTGTCGCAATATCGCAATGTCGCGATATTCATTTGCTTTGATTTTCCTTGTTGCCCACAATGGAGTCGAAACTAGGCAATTTAACGCGGCCTCAAAAGCGCCTCAATTGTCCACATGAATTAAATGATTTGGCAAAGGGAGTGAAATATGTTGGCTCAATGGATTCGTTATGCATGGATGCTGATTTTTGTCATTGTCATTCAAGTCTTTCCTGCATTGGCTGCAGATGATAGAGGAGAATTCCTGGTAAAAGAAAATGCAGACTATTTTGGCCATGACCTTTTAACCAGGAAAAAAATCACACTCGATCAATGTAAATCAACATGCAAAAAAAATCTTGGCTGTGTGGCTTTCACCTATAACAAATCCGCGCAATTTTGCTTCCTGAAATCCGATTTTAGTGGAACCAAATTCTTTGAGGGTGCCGTTGCCGGGAGACTGGTAAAACCTGGTTTGAAATCGGATATCGGAGCTCCGCCAAAACTCACATTTGTGCCTGCATCTATTTATGACCAGGCACTGAAATTCCGTACACGGATTATCACCAAAAAGAAACAGGTTGAGGACCTTGGATTCAATGCCCTTGGCGAGGGAGCCAAACAAAAGCTGCTGGATGGAAATATCATTGTGGCTTCTCTCTATTTGACAACCGCTTTAAAAATCGACCCTGATCACCAACAAAGCTGGAATGCTTTATCTGAAGTGGCAAATAGATACCGGTCGGATAATTCAACGCAAACACGGTTTTTCAGAAATACAGCAACCTCAGCCGCGCTCAATGGATATCTTCTTTCGCGGACAAAACGATCACGCGCACAAGCGCTCGCCAGTCTGGCAAGGGGATTGGAAGCTCAACAAAGATATCGGCCTGCACTTACCGCGTATCAGAGAAGTCTGGGGCTTGTCGAAATGGCAGAAGTGCGTGATGAGTTTCATGAGTTGCGTCGAACCCATGGATTTCGTGTTCTTAATCATACCGTTGATTCAGATAATCTCAGCCCGCGTGCCTGCGTTCAGTTTTCTGAAAAACTGAGAACTAAGTCCGCAGGATATGAGGACTTCTTAAGTGTTAACAACGGCGCACCGAAGGCGATTGATGTTAAAGCCAAACAGATATGTGTTGAGGGTTTGCAGCATGGTAATAATTACAAGATTACCTTTCGCAAGGGTTTGCCATCAGCCACTGAAGAAGATCTCCAATCTGATGTCAGCTTGAATATCTATGTGCGAGATCGTGGTTCTTCTGTGCGTTTCACCGGAAGCAATTTTGTTCTTCCCTCGATGGCTCGCCGTACCATTCCGCTTGTAACAGTAAATACCGAGAACGCTAAACTGAACATTTATCGCATTGGTGAGCGTGCGCTTGCCTCACTGTTGCGAGATTCGCAATTTCTAACCCAACTGGGCGAATACTCAGTTGAATATCTGGTTAATGACCTGGGAGAACCTATCTGGAGCGGGTCCGTTGATATTCGTGCTGAAATTAACAAGGAAGTAGTTACCAGTATTCCGATTGAAACTGCACTTGCAGATAAAAAACCCGGAATTTATTTTCTAACAGCTAAACCCAGCAACACTAAACCAGATAATTATGGGGCGCAGGCCACACAATGGTTTGTTATATCAGATATTGGCCTGACGACTTTTAGTGGCACTAAAAAACTTCATGTTTTCACACGGGCCCTTTCTACGGCGAAATCAATTGAAGGCGTTGAAGTAACCCTGATTGGTCGCAATAATGAAGTACTAGGGAAATCGCTGACTGATGCAGCGGGGCAGGCCACGTTTGATGCTGGATTGATGCGTGGAAAGGGCGGCCTTGCACCATCAGTACTTACTGCGAAAAATGGTAGCGGTGATTTCGTATTCCTTGATATGTCTAAACCAGGATTTGATTTTTCAGACAGGGGAGTAACGGGTCGCGCTGCACCCAAAGGTGTCGATGTATATGTCTGGAGTGAGCGCGGAATATATCGTGCCGGAGAGACGGTCTATATATCTGCACTGGCTAGAGACGCTTCCGCTGGCGCAATTGATGCTCTGCCCCTGACTTTCGTATTCACACGTCCAGATGGTGTGGAAGAGCGACGTATCGTGAATAACGGTGCTGCCTTGGGGGGATACAATGTGGAATTGCCGCTTACGGCAAATGCAAAACGCGGTACCTGGCAATTGGAGGTATTTACAGATCCAAAATCTGATTCCGTTGCAAATCATCGATTTCTTGTCGAAGATTTCCTGCCCGAGAAAACAGATTTTACACTAGTATCTGAACAAGATTCCATCTCAATCGGTAAATCGGCATCAATTGATGTTAAAGGGCGTTATCTTTATGGCGCACCGGCAGCCGGACTTTCTTTGGAAGGTGAAGTACTTGTACGAACCAAGAGGGTCAGAAAAGAATATAAGGACTTTTTGTTTGGCCTTGCTGCCAGTGATGAAGGTTCAGCACAACGCTTTCCCATAGAGAATATGGCAACGTTAAATTCCCAGGGTGAAGGCAGTTTTGATATTTTGCTGGACAAAGCGTCAGCTACTACACGAATGCAAAGTGCCGAAGTTATCGTGCGAATGCGGGAGAATAGTGGTCGTAGTGTTGAGCGCCGGATTGAGGTTGACGTTGTCGCGCCCAGGACAATGATTGGTATTAAAGCGCAATTTGAAGGTGGGCAGATTCCTGAAAATTCGACAGCCGGGTTCGAGGTCATTGCTGTTGAACCTGATGGGAAAAAGTCAGAATTATCTAATGTAAACTGGTCACTTGTAAAAATTGAACGAAATTATCAATGGTATCGAGACGGTTCATCCTGGCATTACGAATCGGTGGATATCGAATCCAAAGTTGCAGATGGCATGATTAATATTTCAGGTGAAAAAAAGGCAACTCTGTCTATGCCTGTGGAATGGGGGAAATACCGGCTGGATCTGCAAACTGATTCCATTGATGGACCGGCATCAAGTGTAGAATTTAACGCCGGGTGGTTTGTCGATGCACAATCTACGCAGACACCTGATGGTCTCGAGATGGCGCTTGATAAGCAGGTTTATAAAATCGGTGAAACCGCCAAATTAAAGATATCACCCCGTTTTGCGGGTGAAATGCTGATTGCCATCGGAACCGATCACATTGTCGAATACGAGACAGTAAGTGTGCCGGCAGATGGTACAGTCGTTGACATTGAGGTGAACGACAACTGGGGTGCAGGTGCCTATGTTCTGGCCACATTATATCGACCGGGAGATGCCGGTAAATCCCGCCTACCAGCCCGTTCGATCGGGGTGAAATGGCTCGGTGTTGACCCGGCAAAAAGAGCACTTGATATCTCGCTCAAAGTGCCTGAAAAAATTCAACCTCATGAAACATTGTCTATTCCAGTTTCTGTTTCCGGTCTTAAACCGGGAGAGGAAGCTTATATCAATGTTGCGGTTGTTGATCCTGGTATTTTGAATTTAACTAATTACCAGACGCCTGATCCAGTCGGCCGCTATCTTGGGCAGCGTAGACTTGGCGTTGCCATGCGTGATATTTATGGGCGATTAATAGACAGTTCTAAAGGGGCAATTGGCAAACTTCGCACTGGTGGTGACGGCCCTGATGAATTGAGTTCGAATGGCAACCCGCCGAGCGAGCAACTGATTGCTTATTTCTCAGGTCAAGTACGTCTTGATGAAGATGGGAACGCAAAAATTGAATTTGATATTCCGCAATTTAATGGTTCAGTTCGCGTCATGGCTACCGCCTGGAGTGCACAAAAAGTGGGTGCTGCGCAGCGTGAGGTAATTATCCGTGATCCTGTTGTTATCAGCTCAAGTTTGCCCAGATTTGTCGCTCCTGGAGATGAAACCAGGATGTTGCTTGAAATTGCAAATACAGACGCATCAATTGGTAAATTTGATATTGCCTATGAGTTTAGCGACAATATCAAATCGAGTGACCAATTGCTGCCCAGTGTAATCGAATTGGAGCCGGGGTCTGCCAAAATTGTCAGTGTTCCAATTATCGCCGGACAGGTCGGAAAAGCCTGGACTCGCATAGAAATGAGCGGAGCGGATGGTTTATTTGTAACCCATGAAGTTGCTCTTGACATACGATCCGGGTTTTTGCCGCTGACCCAAAAACAGAAGGTTCGGCTTGTTGCCAAAGGTGGTACACTAAGTGTTGACAAGAATTTGCTAGAAGGAACATTACTTGAGGGTGCTAAAGTCAATATCAGTGTTGCTTTGGAAAATTCGATTGAGGTGCCATCATTGCTGGCGCGATTGAATCGCTATCCCTATGGCTGTGCGGAACAGATTACCAGCAAAGCCCTGCCTTTGCTTTATCTCAGCGAGTTTCCCTCAGATGTTTCCGGTGAAGAGGGAGATAAAGTCAAAGTCAGGGTCCAAAAAGGCATCAATACCGTATTGTCTTATCAATCAAGCGAAGGTGGATTCAGCCTTTGGGGCACAGAAAATGATGACCTGTGGCTAACGGCCTATGTTTCTGATTTTTTGACGCGCGCGATAGAAAAAGGATATCAGGTTCCTCGCCAGTCATTGCGTCAATCGCTGCAGAATTTGCAAAATGTGCTCGCCTACCAAAATGATCTGGGAGAAAATGACGCGGCTATTGCCTATGCATTGTATGTGCTGGCACGCAATAGATTAGCATCAGCGGGTGATCTAAGGTATTACATTGATACCCAGTTGCAGGCATTTAAAACGCCAATTGCCCGCGCTCAACTGGCGGCCGGAATTGCACTTTATGGTGATCAGCCGCGTTCAAAACGCACTTTTAGTTCCGCCTTTGAACTCGCCTTGAGTGATGCTGATCCAAACAGCAATCGGTATAGTTATGGTTCCCGTTTGCGAGACGCGGCAGCGATCCTGGCATTGGCGGGTGAGAGTGACAGTTCTTCTGACAGTTTGTCGGATATGAATCAACTGGTTTCATCATTGAATATCATTGACAGATATACCAGTACGCAAGAACAAGCATGGATGTTGCTGGCAGCCCGGGCGTCTATTAAATCCAATGAAAAGATATCACTGGATGTGAATGGCTTACCGCATTCGGGAACCTACACAGTGGAGTTGGACGGTAATGAAATATCAGACAATCCTGTTCGGTTAAAAAACCGATATGAGGAAGATCTGCAGGTGATAGTCACCACTACAGCAGTTCCCGATAAGGCGCCACCTGCCGGTGGTCAGGGATTCACCATTACGCGTACCTATTACAAATTGGATGGGAGCACAGCCAATGTCAGCGAGGTTTCTCAAAATGAAAGATTTGTGGTTGTTCTAGAAATCAGGCAATTGCAGGATGTTCCCTCCCGAATTATTATATCTGATCTTCTGCCTGCCGGATTTGAGATTGATAATCCCAATATTGTCAAAAGCGCCGATTTGAGTAACTTCAATTGGTTGCCGCGAGTAAATTCCGTACATTCAGAATTTCTCGATGACAGATTTGTCACTGCTTTCAATCGATCCAGAGGCGGAGAGACAGACTTCACTGTTGCTTATATGGTGCGTGCGATTACTCCGGGCACCTTTATGCATCCTGCTGCAAGTGTCGAAGATATGTATCGCCCACATCTGTCAGCGCGTACAGCAACAGGTTGGATGAAGGTTAAAAAGCCTTAATTCAATGTTGGGAATAGCAAAAAGCAGAGTTCGTAAATGGATTGCAATTGTCGGTTTTGGCGGTGCAGGTCTGATGGTACTAACCATCGCCTTGTTCCTGACTTTTGATCGATATTTTCCTCCATCATTGACGGGGATAAATCAGGTTTCTGTTGAAGTCCTGGATCGAGATGGAAAGCTCTTGCGCGCGTTTGTCACTAAACAAGGCCGCTGGCGTCTTAGAACTCGGTTGGAAGATATCGATTCAGAGTTTGTCAAATTACTGATTGCCTATGAAGATAAACGCTTTTGGTCTCATGCAGGGGTCGACCCCTATGCAATGCTTCGCGCTGCAGGTCAATTCGTGGCCAACGGTCGGATTGTGTCTGGCGCCTCGACCATTACAATGCAGCTGGCACGTTTGCTAGAGCCGCGTAAACGGCGTTCTCTGCTTTCGAAAGTGCGTCAGATTATTCTGGCATTACAAATCGAAAGGCATTTAAATAAACAACAGATATTGCAGGCCTATCTTACCCTGGCTCCCTACGGTGGCAATCTGGAGGGAATAAGGGCCGCTTCACTGGCTTATTTTGCAAAGGAGCCCAAGGGACTTACATTGTCCCAGGCAGCACTACTGGTTGCTCTTCCGCAATCACCAGAGCAACGAAGGCCAGACAGATTTGCCAAAAACGCGAAACTGGCACGTGATGTGGTTCTGAAAAGGGTATCTGAAATCAATGTGATTTTACCCAGTGAAGTAGCCCGCGCTACCCTTAAGCCAGTATCTGATACCCGGTTTTCTCTTCCACAATTGGCGCCTCATTTGGCTCAAAAAGCGCTTCGTTTGTTTCCTGAAAAAAATCGACACATCGTAACGGTAAGAAAAAAACACCAACAATCATTGGAGGAGGTGGCACGCGTTCATGCAAGAACCATTGATAAAAAGGCATCAGTTGCGTTAATTCTGGCGGATGCACAAACCGGTGAAATATTGGCAGAAGTGGGATCGCCAGATTACCTCAGTGGAGAACGTGCTGGCTGGATTGATATGACCGACGCAATGCGTTCTCCGGGTTCTGCACTCAAACCATTTGTTTATGGACTGGCATTCGAGGAAGGCCTGATCAAGCCAGAAACACTGATTATGGATAGCCCGGCTGATTTCAGCGGGTACAGGCCGCAAAATTTTGATTTGCAATATCAAGGCGAAGTCAGCATTCGCCATGCCTTGCAAAAGTCCCTGAATGTACCCGCTGTTCACCTGTTGGAAGCTGTTGGACCTTCACGATTATTGGCGTTGTTCAGGCGGGCAGGGATAAAGGTGGAATTGCCGCGAACAGACCAACCGGGCCTTGCAATTGCGCTGGGAGGAATGGGGATTTCCTTGCGCGGATTGACGGGCCTATATAGTGCGTTGGCGAATGGCGGACGTAAAATACCATTGGCCAATGGCCTTGAACCCGAACCCGTTTCTCCGGTTGCTAATTGGTCTATTCTTTTGCAACCTGACGCCAGTTGGTATGTGAATGATATTTTATTGGGCGCCAGAGCGCCGAATAATACAAAATCCCTGAAAATTGCCTATAAAACCGGAACCAGTTATGGATATCGCGATGCCTGGTCAATTGGTTATGATGGTCGCCATGTATTGGGTGTTTGGGTTGGGCGACCCGACAATGGTTCGGTTCCCGGAATAACCGGACGTTTAACTGCCGCTCCAATACTATTTGATGCGTTTGCAAAATCCGGACTGGAAATTGCACCATTTAAACCTGCACCTGCCGGCATCACCAGAACCGCTAATCAGAATTTACCAATTACTTTGCGCCGCTTCAAAACCAGTGCGAATTCGTCAATTGTTGCGGGAATATCTGAGGCAGAACCAAGAATTGTTTATCCTCCCGAAGGTGCACAAGTCGAATTGGGGAAAAATGGGAAACAAAAGTATCTTCCTCTTGTCATGAAGTTGCAAAATGGCCGCCCACCTTTTAGATGGCTGGCAAATGGAAGATTATTTTCACCAGGCACCCGTAAAAGAATCGCAACCTGGGTGCCGGATGGTGCCGGATATTCCAAACTGACGGTAATAGATGCGGTGGGTCGGGCCAGTAGTGTGAATGTATATATCTCAAAGATTGAATGATCAGGTTGCATGTTCGGCTAATTTTTCGAACTGGCTTTTAATCAACCAACTGTATGAACAGTGACGTTGTCGACATTTTCCAATCCGATGCACGGGCCCATTTTGCGTCCGGCATTAAACTCCGCAATTGAATGATCGCTCTATTCCCACTTTCTGAAAACTGGAATGGTTGAGTATTGCGAGTCTATTGTTTACTTATATATCAGGTTTGCCTGACGACCCGAATGGATTTTTCATCAGTAATGATATCTCCGTTTTTGATGGTGGTGCAAACCATACTGTGAACACCCAATGGGGAAATTGGCACTGTGTTCCCGATCATTTGTGGAGAGAAAACTCACGGAGGTTTCAACAATTACTTCATTTGAAGAATTAGTGAGTTATTGCATTCAAATAGCGACAATGCATAGGATATGACCGGTAAACATATTCACCTTATATCGGTTGAATTTCTTAATATCTGAGGTAAAAACATGGTTGGAAATATTGTGATTTTGGGCGTTTTTGTGGCTGATACCAGCTACCGCGCTGATCGTGTTCCACGTATTGGCGAGACGATTTTGGGTAATAGCTTTGCACTTGGGCCGGGCGGCAAGGGATCCAATCAGGCGGTTGCAGCGGCGAAGGCGGGCGGCCATGTTCAATTTTTGTCCAAGTTGGGCGAGGATCCGTTTGCTGACATGGCATTAGCAACCTGGGAAGAAGCTGGTGTGATACCCCAGATAACACAACACGCCGACAGTTATACGGGTGCAGCCTACATCTTTGTTGAAGAAGCAACCGGTAATAACGCGATTATTGTGTGTCCCGGTGTTGCAGCGACTATTTCGCCAACCGATATAGAAGCCAAAGCCGAGTTGATTGCCGATTCCAGTGTTTTTGTCACTCAGTTGGAGCAGCCAATTGATGCGGCGTTGCGTGGGCTGGAGATTGCACGCGAAGGTGGTGCTCAAACAATCCTTAATCCGGCCCCTGCGGCAAAATTACCCGCAGGTATGCTGGAATTATGCAGCTTTGTTACTCCGAATGAAACTGAAGCAGAAGCAATCACTGGTGTATCCGTTCAATCAATCGATGAAGCAAAAATATCCGCGGAGATTTTGCTTGAAAAAGGTGTTGGGGCTGCAATCATAACTTTGGGAGAGAGAGGTGTATTATATCACGATCATACTCAAAGTATTCATGTGCCAGCCTTCAATGCAGGCCCTGTGATTGAGACCACTGGAGCGGGAGATGCATTTAATGGTGGATTTGCCGCGGCATTGTCTAAAGGCATGACTCCAGTTGAGGCCGTCAGATTTGGCAATGCAACTGCTGCTATTTCAGTGACAAGACCAGGTACGGCTCCATCGATGCCATCGTTGTCTGAAATTCAGTCACTGCTGGTAAAAACTCAGTAGCGAATGGCAACTAGAACTTACAAAATTGTTAATTGTGTTTATCGAAATATTTGACGAACCTTAGGCGTTTTTCCAATGGCAGATGTCAAGACATAATGTTATGGATGGCTTACATAATTCAGGCGATGTTATTTTAAAGAGAACATAATTACCTGGGAAAAATAGTGTGATTTACGTATTCAATATGATTGAAAGATGACAGGTTAAATTGCTTCATATTCAGAAAAAAGGGAAAAATAATTGTGAAATTATTACGTTATGGGCCCAAAGGAGCGGAAAAACCTGGAATAATCGACGCAACCGGAAAAATTCGTGATCTTTCAAACCATATCGATGATGTTTGCGGTGATAGTTTGTCTCCTGACAGCCTTCGCGAAATTGCGGATATTGACATTACAACATTGCCCGCGGTTGAAGGTTCAACGCGTATCGGACCCTGTGTTGGGCAGGTTGGAAAATTTATCTGTATTGGCCTCAATTATGCTGATCATGCGGAGGAATCAGGATTGACTGTGCCCGATGAACCGGTACTGTTTTTCAAGGCGACCAGTGCAATTACCGGTCCTGATGACGATGTAATAATCCCAAGGAATTCTGAGAAAACTGATTGGGAAGTTGAATTGGGTGTGATTATCGGCAGCCGTACATCTTATGTCAGCGAGGAAGACGCGATGGATCATGTCGCCGGATATTGTGTCATAAATGATTTATCTGAGCGGGCATTTCAGATAGAACGCGCGGGACAATGGGTTAAAGGCAAATCAGCGGATACATTTGGTCCAATTGGCCCCTGGCTGGTGACCAAAGATGAGGTTGATGATCCGCAGAATCTGTCAATGTGGCTTGAGGTGGATGAAAAACGTTATCAGGATGGTTCCACCAGTACGATGGTCTATAATGTTCGACAAGTGGTGAGTTATGTCTCCCAATTCATGAGCCTGCAACCGGGAGACATTATCTCTACAGGAACTCCGCCAGGTGTTGGTATGGGACAAAGTCCGCAAGTATATTTGAAACCAGGGCAAACCATACGATTGGGAGTTGAGGGATTAGGAGTACAACATCAGAAAGTCATTGCCTACGATGGGTAAGGTCATGGTGATGACAAACTCGATTTTTGCGCTGCAGATAAATATGACCACATCAGCTTGAATTTCTTTGAACAGGTCGAATGGCAACTTTATCGCAGTTGCTAAATTGATGATTCAGCGGATTACAAAGCCCGGTCTACGCATAGTTTTGTGCTTTGCAAAAAGTTATAGTTGTTTGACGCTTTCTGGAGTAATTATTTCAATATTTCTGTCGAGGATGAATTGCGCCCCTTTTTCGCGCCACAAAAGCATATGAGGTTCGTTGAAGTGATTTTTTAAATTGTCATATGATTCCCAACGCTCAACAAAAATGAGTACGTTCTCATCGTCCATACTTTGGGTCAGCTCATAAGAAATGCAGCCTGTTTCCTTACGTGTTGCTTTGACGCATGGAGTAGCAGCTTCAAAAACACTGGCAGCTGAACCAGGTTTGATGTTTATTGTTGCGATTACATAGATCATGATAATATTCCGTTGATGATAGTATTTAGTTTTGCTTATTGTATCCTGCAGAGGCTACACCAAAATACACAATATTGGACTTGTCACGGTTTAGATCGCTTCTTGTTTATACGGAAGCACTTGATGGACCAATCCAGTTCATCTGCAGCGTTGCAAAACTTGTCCGATCAACCAGATCGCACTGCGTTTTGCGCCTTGCCGAGTGAACTGGCTTGGCCCATCAAATG
>JAAENI010000093.1 GCA_024224595.1 Hyphomicrobiales bacterium | reverse complement strand
TTGATTCTAGGCGGTTGTGCTACAGACGGACGTAAAACCGGTTCGATTACTTCAAGCAAAGACAAGCCAATTGCACAAATGACTGCGGGTGAACTTGCCCAGGCTACTCAAAAATATGGCACTTTGTATCAAAAGAATCCAAAATCAAAAAATATGGGGCTAAGATATGCTTCCTCACTCAGGATGACTGGTCGAGCGGGACAAGCACTTGCTGTCATGCAACAGATGGTCATCCATCACCCGAAAGATCGGGAAGTTCTGGCAGCCTATGGCAAAGCGTTGGCTTCCACAGGAAATCTTGATAAAGCACTAACAATTGTTCGCAAAGCGCAACGTGCCGATCAACCGGATTGGCGGTTGTACTCGGCAGAAGGTGCTATTCTTGATCAATTGGGCAAATCAAAACTTGCGAGAGGTACATATAGAAGGGCACTGGATCTTCGTCCTAACGAACCTTCAGTTTTATCAAACCTGGGCATGTCATATGTTTTGACCAATGATTTGGCAGGCGCGGAAACCTATCTGCGCAAAGCAATTTCACAGCCGGGAGCCGACAGTCTTGTTCGTCAAAATCTCTCTTTGGTTGTTGGCCTCCAAGGGCGTTTCAAAGAAGCGGAAACTGTTGCCCGCGGCGAATTACCCCCACGACAGGCTGAAGCAAACATCAAATATCTTCGTGAGATGCTAACGCAACAAAATGCCTGGAAACAGTTGGAAAAAGAAGACAAAAAGAAGACAAAAAAGAAAAGCTAAGGTTTTCAATATCTTTCCCATCGACAGAATATCACAATAAAATACCGGGTTACATTTTCTGTAACCCGGTATTTTAATTGATGAAGGCACCTGAACAAAGTGAGAATGTTATTTGAGAATCTAAAAGGATTGAAAACAACCAGATCACTTTTCACACTGAGAAGGTGTCTAAAGTTTTTTTATTCTAGTGCGAATATCTGAATCATTGCCGGCCCCATGATAACGGCAAATAACACCGGTAGGAAAAACACAATCATTGGAACTGTAAGTTTTGGTGGCAGTGCAGCAGCCTTTTTTTCCGCCTCAGCCATTCGCATATCGCGGCTCTCCTTGGAAAGAACGCGCAAGGCACTGGCAATGGGTGTACCATATCTCTCCGCCTGAATTAACGCCATACACACGGATTTCACACCATCAATGCCTGTGCGCTCAGCCAAATTCTGGTAAGCATCACGACGTTCCTGCAAATAGGACAATTCTGCAGTGGTCAAAACAAGTTCTTCAGCAAGCGCTGGTGACTGCAAGCCTATTTCCAAAGAAACTTTATTAAAGGCGGCTTCGATCGACATACCCGATTCAACGCATATCAACATCAGATCCATGCTGTCTGGCCATGCTCGCCTGATTGATAATTGCCGCTTTGAAATGACATTGGAAATATACATATTGGGTGCGTAAAAACCTCCATATCCGACCAGCAAAACGATTAACACCTTTATCATAAAGGTGTATTCCATATTTGATATGCCAAACACGTAAATTGCGGAGGCAACCAGCATAATCAATGGCAAAACCACACGGAAAAACAAGAACACATAGATATGAGACTGTTTGCGATACCCCGCCAATTTGAGATTCATAAATGTTTTTTCATCAGCAAGGGTCTTTTTCAAGTTCAGCTTGTTGACAAGCGAAACCATGATTCCATCACTTTCCTGGCGTAATTTTACATTTTTTTCCACCGTCAGACGAGCGCGTTCACGTGCTCGAATCTTATCACGCTCCAGTGCAGCAGTTTTCATACGACTGGTCAGTTCATCGCTTTTAAGCATAGGCATGGTAACAGTTACGATTGTCGCGAATACGGCAATTGCGGTGAATATGGCAATCATTGCCTGTGGGTCTGCTACCATTGCAGCGAGATCAGAAATCATTTGTTTAAATCCTCACTCTAGAAATCGAAGTTGATCATTTGTTTCATAACAAATATGCCCATACTCATCCAAACGGCTGCTCCAGCCAAAATCAGGTTGCCAGTTGGATCAGTAAACAAGATGCTGATATAGTCAGGGGTTGTCAGATAGACCAGAATACCAACAATAACTGGTAGAGAGCCAATTATACCACCCGATGCCTTTGCTTCTGCCGACATCGCTTTGATTTTCGCTTCCATCATTTTCCGGTCGCGAAGAACGCCTGAAAGATTTGATAGTGCTTCAGCCAGATTACCACCGGCACCCTGTTGAATTGCGATGACAATTCCAAAAAAATTGGCTTCCGCCGTCGGCATGGAATCATTCAATTTCAAGACCGCATCTGATAATGGCATACCCAAATTCTGGTGTTCGATGATGCGACGAAATTCTGATGCAACCGGATCTTTCGCCTCGCGGCTGACTATCCCGATACAATCATTGAGAGGGAGCCCCGCTTTGACACCGCGTACGATTACATCCACGGCATTGGGAAATTCAGTTGTAAATGCCTGTATCCGCTTTTATCTGATATGACCAACGACAAAACGTGGTAAACCAACGAGCCCTACGAAAAAAGCCGCAAGTGCTACCGGGAAACTTCCCGCAAAAAGCAGACCCAGGATAAGGCAAACCACGCCAGAAATAGCGCTAAAGATAAAATACTGCGGTAGAGTAATTTTCAAACCCGATTGTGTAATCAGTTCCTTTAATCCGGGTGATTTATTGCTCTTTTTTTGTTGACTCTCAAGCTTTTTAAGCGAGTCTTGAACGGTTTTCCTTCTTTTTGATTTTTCAACATCACGATTTCGCGTGATGCCCAAATCCACCGATCTTGCGGAACCTGCTCCGACATTTTTGAAACGCTGGTCGCGTTTGTTTTCGATCTCCACTCTGCTGAACAAAAACACATAGGCAAATGCCGCCGCGCAAACCGCCGCCAGAATAGCAAATCCTATGACACCCATGTCTAATTGAAACATAAATCAATACCCCTTACATGACTGACGGTCATTCCGCTGCATCCTGGGCCGCGTCAATCGCAGCTGCCAATCGGTTCTCTTCATTGAAATATCGTGCCCGGTCCCAAAAAGCGGGACGGCCAATTCCGGTTGTTACATGTTTGCCGATAATATTGCCGTTAGCATCTTCGCCGTCCATTTTGTAGACAAACAAATCCTGCGTGGTGATGATATCACCTTCAGTACCCAGCACTTCTGTAATATGAGTAATACGCCGGGAACCGTCTCGCAATCGCGTGGCCTGAACAATGACATCAATGGAGCCGGTGATAATATCACGTACGGTTTTGGATGGTAGATTAAATCCTCCCATAGCTATCATCGATTCAATACGATTCAGGCACTCGCGCGGTGAGTTAGAGTGTATTGTTCCCATTGATCCATCATGACCGGTATTCATTGCCTGCAGCAAATCAAATACCTCCGGCCCGCGAACCTCACCGACAATAATACGTTCAGGACGCATACGCAGGCAGTTTTTAACCAGGTCGCGCATAGTAATTTCACCCTCACCTTCAAGATTGGGTGGGCGAGTTTCAAGACGAACGACATGGGGTTGTTGCAGTTGGAGTTCAGCGGAGTCTTCACAAGTGATGATACGTTCATCTGTATCAATATATCGTGTCAGACAATTAAGAAGGGTAGTTTTCCCTGATCCCGTACCGCCGGATATTACAATGTTACAGCGGACCCGGCCGATTATCTGCAGAATAGTCGCACCTTCGGGTGAGATTGAACCAAAATTGACAAGCTGATCTAGCGTCAGCTTGTCTTTTTTGAACTTACGAATTGTAAGGACTGGCCCATCAATTGCCAAAGGTGGGGCTATAACATTTACCCGTGAACCATCGATGAGGCGTGCGTCACAAATCGGACTTGCTTCATCAACCCGACGCCCAACCTGACTAACAATTCGCTGACAAATGTTCATTAATTGGGAATTATCACGAAATCGTATTCCGGCTTCACGAACCTTGCCATTCACCTCAATGAATGCGTCATGGGCACCGTTGATCATTATATCGGCGATATCATCTCGTATCAGCAAGGGCTCCAAAGGGCCATATCCCAATACATCATTACAAATATCGTCAAGCAAATCCTCCTGTTCGGAAATGCTCATCGCCAGGTTTTTGATGGATATAATATCGCTCACAATATCACGAATTTCTTCGCGCGCGGCATCGCTTTCCATTTTGGCCAACTGACCGACATCAATGGTTTCAATCAGAGCGGAAAATACACTGGTTTTTGTATCGTAATAGTCTTCATTCCGCAACGAAGTGGATTCCACCGCTGTTTCAATTGATGGAGTATCATCAATCAATGGAGTTGGTGCCTCCCGCTCCATGATTGGAACATTAACAGCCGCTGGCGCAAGGCCTTGTCCCCCATCGTGATTTGAACCATCAGGTGTTTGGGACACCGGGTCGTTTTTCGACACATCAATAGCGCCAGCATCTGAAAACCCGTTTCCACGTTTACCAAACATATTCGTTCCTTAGCTTCTAATTTTAACGTTTGAACAATGCACGGATATCAAATGAATTGCTTTTTTCCTGTTTGAATTCGGCTTTGCCAGTCAATATCTGGGCAATTTTGTCAAACGATTCTGATACAGCGTGTTTTTGATCTGCTTCAGATATCATCTGGCCGTTGTTTGCAGCGGTTCCAAACAAAGCAGGTTCAAAAGGAATTACCGCAAGTGGTTGAATGTCCAATGGAGCGATAAAGTCGCTGACATTGATTTCAGGCCGTTTAGGTACCCCTACCTGATTGAGTATCAATTTGGGTTTGGCATCATTGGGTCGCATCTGAATCAATTTGTCCAACAGGTTTTTTGTATTGCGTAAATTGGTGAGATCCGGACAGGCTGTTACGACAACTTCATCAGCCGAAGCAAGGATATCCATGGTCCAGGATGTCCATTGCTGTGGCAGATCGACAATAACATAGGGGACCCCACGCTGAGCTACATCTATGACCTGACGAAACGCCTTTTTTTCAAAATCATAGGCTCGATCCAACGTTGAGGGTGCGGCCAGCAATCTCAAATGTTCGGCACATTTGGAAAGCAGCCGGTCAAGCAAAATATCATCAACCCTATCGGATGAAAAGACAGCCTCGGCAATGCCTTGAGCAGGATCCTGATCTAAATTAATATTGGCCGTTCCAAATGCCATATCGGTGTCAGCCAAAACAACATCGGTTTGATAGGTGCTTGAAATTGACCATGCAATATTGTGAGAGATAGTTGAAGAACCATTGCCACCTTTTGCTCCGATGAACGCCACAGTACGCCCCAAAATGGCACTTTCCGGGCTTACATAGATTTTGGTAATCACCGTCATCACGTCAGCCATCGTGATAGGAGCCACAAGATATTCAGAAATACCGCGACTCATCAAATCGCGATATGTGACAATATCATTGAGCACACCAACAATTACAACTTTGGTTTCAGCATCACAAACTTGCGATAGATGGCCAAGTTCGTTGATCAGATCGGAACCGGTTTTTTTTGTTTCAACTACGATCAAATTAGGTGTGGGGGCGTTCGCGTAAAAATCTACTGCGGCAGGGATACCGCCCATATGAACTTTTACGTGGGCCTTCGCCATTCTTCGATCCTGGGCAGTCATTTCCAACGTCCGCGAAATCGACTCTGTTTCGCAAAATGCCTGGATTGTAACCCTTGGAATCGGGCGAATATCATCCAACTGTTCACCTCCCTCGGTCGGGATCGGGTTCTGTGCAACGGTATTCATGTTTTCATTTTGATCAAAAGCTAGGTTTGACATTCCCAGTATCCTGTCGCTATCGGTAGTTAGGTCATTTCAGAGAATCAAACCAAAACGGGTCGATTCGGATTAATATTAAAATTGTGTAGCTAAATCGGTGCTGCCATTTTCCCGCCATTTTGTAATCACGGTATCGCGGCGCGTTGCATCAATCGTCGTCTCTCCGCGGGGGCCGATCAAATCAGCTGGGTTGGCTATGATTTTCGCGAGATTATTTTGCGTTGCACAGCCGAAATTCTTGTATTGCCGATTTTGATAGTTTCCAACGATGCTCTCATCCCATTTTCCACATCGTTCAACATTGGCAGCAAGTGCTAAATACGATATCCGAATTGGAGCAGAATTGCTATGACCGCTGGCATGGTAACTGGTGACAGCAATCTGTGAACGATTGATGCCCTTACCCAACAATGCAGTCAAAATCTGTTTGGATATGCGTCTGGCTGCTGATTCATTGGCTGATTGTGAAGGCACCATTATTTGCATGGATCGCCCACCGGAGCGCCGGAAGCGGCTGGCAAAATCAGCTACAACATTGTGATCACGGAAGGAAAGTTTCCGCATATTTGCGCTGATTGGGATATCCTCAACCGTTTCACTTTCAGACACGACAATTGGATGCCTTGAGCGATAATCATCGGGTACTGCCCCGACGGTCAAGTTATCTTGTTGTGGGTTTGCGCATCCTGCAACGATAGCGGCGATGAATAAACTGCCGATAATCATTGGTCGGGTAAAACTTTTACTCGAAGGTTGCGAACTGATTAATACTCTAAACATCGTGATATTCTCCAATAAAGCCAATCACTTATAAATGAACCCAACCTTGCCGTGGTAACGGGTGGCGGGCTGTTTGCTATCAACATTTCCGTATATACGATTTACCTGTCCCAAAAATATTCCGGCGGAATCTGACGCAGGAAAGAAATTGTCGTCCGGGCGAACAAGTTTCTGACGGGCTACGGGACGTACAAGATAAGGCGTGACAATGATAACCAGTTCAGTCTCATAACGTTCGAATTCGCGGCTGCCGAACAGAGCGCCCAAGATCGGAATTTTGCGTAACCCAGGAAAACCTGAAATGGACTGGCGCACATCATCTTTAACCAATCCGGCTATTACCATTGATCCACCGGAAGGTAATTCGACAGTGGTAGCAGCTTCACGCCGACGAATTGAAACTATAGGTGCAGAGGATACTGCACCTTTGGGAATACTGTATGAGCTTTCAGATGTTGGTTCTGAAACTTCTGTTTTGATTTTCAGAGATATGCGGCCCGGTGATAAAACCGTCGGTGTGAAAGTCAACCCGACACCATATTCCACCTGGCGAGATTGATAGGTGACGCCATCTACAGATTCGGTTTTGCCATCAGAAATGGTGTACTCACCGCCTACCTTGAAGTTGGCTGTTTCACCGGAAATGGCGGTTAAAGTAGGCTCCGCAAGGGTGCGTAATACACCAGCCTGATCCATCGCGTTAACAAGGGCTTCGATACTATCACTGCCATTGGCCCTAAAACCGGAAAGTCCAGTACCCGAAAGGTTTTTGTTGAAAACATTGGTATAATCAGTAACAGCTCCAACAACGATGCCACCCAGAGCGCCCGCTGCGGATAGATTGATACCCAACTGCTTGACGATGGTTCGTTGAATCTCAGCGATTGTAACTTTTAGATAGACCTGGTCTTCCGCTTCGATTTGCAGCAAATTGACAATTTGGCTTGTTTGGCGATCGTCACGCTCTTCTGAAACAACAATTGTAGTACCGGAGCTGCTTACGGCTTGAGAATCAAATTGATTGGTCGTTGCCTCGCCACCGGTGACAAAGACCCGGGCCAGTTCAACTACTCTGGATGCAGATTGGGGTGTCGGTACAGTTCCTGTCAAAATAACGTTGTCGTTAATCATCTCAACTTTAACATTGGATCCTGGAACATATTTTCGAATATTCTCTTCAACACCGGCAATATCGCGTTCAATTGCCAAATCCAGGGATAGAATCTGGCGACCGGCGGCATCAAACACGAAAATATTTGTTTCACCAACCTGTTTGGCGAACACATAAAGTCGTTTTGAGGTACGGGTTACCGCGTCTGCCACACGCGGGTTTGCCACCATAATGTCATGAGCATCGTACGGTAAATCAATAACCATTGACTTATTCCAGCCAAGTTTGACCCTTTGTGTGGTGCCAATTTTGTTAATCCTCAGATAATTCTTGGCATTGGCTGAAGTCGGGGACACATTAGTCAATGGTTGCAAGACAACTGCAGTGATTGCAAAAACTGCTACCGCGAGGGTTTTATTAAACCTGAAACGCATATGCACTTCTCCTGGCTGACTGGTTTTAACAATAGTTTGATGTTTAAAGATCGACATCTCAATTCCCTGTTTTCGTATCTTTGACGCGGCCAAACCGGATCATTCGAACTTTTCCGTTGCGATCTCCGTTAATCAAATGATCGGCGTTCTTTGTTACCTGATTTACGGTATCCTCTAGCGAGCGTAACGATAGGGTAAGTCGGTCCGCCATTTGCTGGGCAACTGTCAAGATTTCGGTCTGCCGTGGATCAAGTTGAAGCGTTGCGGTCGAGCCAACAACAACGGCCTCGCCATCTTTTTCTTCGATGGTCTGGTCAATCGCCAGAACGCGAACGTTTTGCAGAATTGTTTCAGTTACAAAATTTTCACCTGTGTCGGTTTTCTCTCGTCGAGTCATAATCACATCTACCCGATCATTGGGCAGAATAAACCCGCCGGCACTTGTATCAGTAGCAATTGATGTGGCAATTGCCCTTTGGCCCGACGGCAGCATCGCTGACATATAGCCACTGTCGGATTTGATTAACTTGCCAGCACGGATGGGCTCGCCTTCAAAAAATGCGGAACGAACAATCGACCCTCGAACAACCTCATCTTTGCTTTTTCCACTCGATTTAACGATGAACGCGCCAGAGACAACACTTTCTGGCCATCTCTGCCAGCGCACCATGGAGGCGTCCAGTTTCGTGCCGAGCGGAATGTTTTTTTCGGCAACCAGAACTTCCGATAGTTTAATCCCTTGGACTTCCTTTTTTACGGTTTCGGTCTGCTCCGGCGACCTGACCAGATTGCTGGCCATTAAAGCAGCGCCACCAGCGGCTACTACTGCAATGCCTAAGATTGCCAAGCGGGCGATTTTCATTTTAACTAACTCCGGACGATTTCAGTGCAGAAATACGCATCTGTGTTTCTCGAGCCATAATCATCCAACAAAGGTGTATTTATGGTTAATGAATTGCTGATAGTTTGAATTAATTATTCATGAACTAGTATTTGAAAGGGCTCCGGGGTCATTCGAGACAGAATTAATTGCTCAAATACGCAAAAACCCGCCTCGGGCGGGTCAGAATTCGTTCAATTGCGTAACAATCCATCATATGAGAGCATGTGCGCCTGCACTTTATTTTCTTCAAAATCGCGCAATATTTATATGGTCGGATTAAAAACCTGCTGCATCCAAAATGTTTGCACGTAAACCAGCATTGCAGCCGCACCCATAGAAATGCCATAAGGAATTCTCTCGGCACGATAAATATTTGCTGCCCATTGTTGCCGAAGTATCCAATCAGGCATTGGAACATTTCTGATCTTGACGATCAATATGGTCAGAACACCACCCAGAAAAGCTGCCATCAGAAAGTACATCAATGAATGTTCCCAGCCCATCCACAATGCAATACCGGCTGCCAGCTTTGCATCGCCGCCGCCAATAACACCGAGAGCAAACAACGTGAATGTAATTGCAAGAACAATTGCAAACATTACCCAATGCCAGCCAATTGTTACCCAATCCATTTTCATCCACACTGCCATCACCATAAAGCCTACCATCAAAGCAAGCGTGATACGATTGGGAATTGTCATTGAAAACAAATCTGACGCAGCTCCGTAAACCACCAAAAATGGAAAAAAGAAAATTAAAGCAAGTTCAAGCATGGAACGATTCCCGGAATATGAAATTCCTCTCAATTCTGACAGATCAATGTGACCACATTGTTAACAAAAACAATGGCGTTATTCCAAAGGCCCTCGATAATGACTTTTGACCGGTTTGCTTTTTAATCACCAGTCAGGCGGGTGTCACGTAGCAGTACTGGTATCATAATTAACGCACAGCGCAGCCACCATCAAAAGGATCATTATCAAGGGCTTTTTGGTATAAGATATCAGTTGATACAAACAAAAAAACCGCCCGGAAACCGGACGGCTCGTAATCATTTCAACTCAAAAGACTTAGAGTTGGCCGCCGATGTCGGAGAACAATGTGTTCAAACCAGTACCCAACGCTGCTGCGCCACCGATGATTGCTACTGAAATCAGGGCTGCGATCAGACCGTATTCAATTGCTGTTGCGCCAGATTCATTTTTCACAAAGCGTGTAACAAGTTTCATTTTGGTGCTCCTTGCTCCAAGTGTTTCGCACTTGTTGTCGCCAAGTTTATCCAGGCTGACTGGAATTAACTTACATGCCAAGAATTTCGATCAAGTTGATACTCCGCCTTATCAAAGGGTTAACTGCAGGTCTTTATAAGTATAGCTAGCCCCAGGTTAAATTTGAGATTTACCAGGTGTATATAGAGGATCGGTATTTCGTTTTTGAAATGATATGATGCTAGTTACCTAACCGATCGGCGATGGTTTGCTTAAAACTTTCCCACCCGACAAAAAAATCAAATAATCTTGATTGAGAATTTCTGTACTTTGGAGATTGGGACGTCAAATCGCCCATTGTCGATGATTGATGGCTTGGGATGCGCGTTAGTTCTCACAAGTTAAGAATTCATTCACCATAGCATGATACCAAATAGGAAAATCAGTAGTTCACGGAGCCTAATATGAGACCTGTTGTTGTAGCACTAATGTTTGGAATATCCGGTTGGTGTTCTGCTGTTGTTATCGGTGGCGTTGCCGCAAATTATGTATTTTCACCAGTTTCGGCAAATGCATCAGAATCTGAATCCAGGGATTCGCTCATCGTCACAGTGGACAGAGCAAAAATATTCCGGCTTTCCCGCCCTGCCCATACCGTCATCATTGGCAACCCTTCCATTGCAGATGCTACGGTTGAGGATGAACGTACTTTGGTGTTAACAGGACGATCGTTTGGTGTGACCAACATCATTATCCTTGATGACAAAGGTGATCCAATTGTTGATCGCACAATTGTTGTGCGCGGGCATGAAGCAAATACAGTTCGGGTATATCGGCGCGCCTCACGTGAAACCTACGCATGCGCACCAATTTGTGAACCTACGCTGACAATTGGTGACAATCAGAAAACTTTCACTTATGCAAATGAACAGATCCGCGCCCGTAACGCTTTGAATGAAGAAAATTCTGTGCCCGCTGGAGATGATTGAGCACCATCGTAATACACGATAATAGCAGGCGATTCTTACACTACCGAGATGGCAAAAATTCAAATACCCAGCCCGTATATCGAGTTGGGTATCATTTTATTGTGATTGAATGATGGTCTTTCACCCCATTGCAGGCATCATAATCCTGCTCTATCTTTCTTCAATGAAATTCGAGAATTTTTGGGAGAAATCAAATGCGAATTCAAATAATTATTGCTGCATTTATCGTTGCATTGACAGGTTTTGGTACTTTTGCCGCAGACAATATTCACCATGTTGCTTTTCATGTAGATCAAAATGATCCAAAAGTCATGAATATGACACTCAACAATGTGAAGAATGTGAAGAAATATTATGATGCCAAGGGTGAAAAAGTAGTCATCGAAGTTGTTGCTTATGGCCCCGGCTTGATGATGTACAGTGAGGCGAAGAGTCCCGTGAAACAGCGCATTGCCGCTATGGCACTTGAAATATCAGATTTGAAATTTTCTGCCTGCGGCAATACACATCGTAAAATGAGCAAGAAGGCAGGTAAAAAGGTAGAACTAATCAGTGAAGCTGAAATGGTACCTTCAGGTGTGGTACAACTGATTGCGCTACAAGAAGAAGGCTACAGTTACGTGCGGCCTTAAACGCTTAAACAGGTAAATTGGGACCGGTGATTGAGTTTGTCGATCACTGATTTTCATATTCCAGCGACCAGTACTATTGTATCCGTATCGATCGAATTTTCAATCATTCAGCCTCTTGATCCCTACTATTAATCTTGTCGCCACTAGACCGCTTCTTGTTTACACGGTCTAAACAGGTCATAGCAAACTGGCCTGGATACAACCTGTCATTCCATGTCCATGGTCCTCAAAATGTCTAATCTGGGCATCGAGATTGTCGAATACCCCGAATCGACATAATGAATTTCTCCAGTGACACCCGATGACAGATCGGAAAGCAGGTACAGGGCTGATCCGCCTATCTCATCAATCATCACAGTGCGTCTAAGCGGTGAGTTCGCATTTTGATAATTGAACATCAGGCGGGCATCTGAAATTCCAGCCCCTGCCAGGGTGCGTACAGGACCGGCAGAAATTGCGTTCACACGAATATTTCGCGGCCCGTAATCGGATGCAAGATAGCGCACACTTGCCTCAAGTGCTGCCTTGGCCACGCCCATGACATTATAGTTGGGCATAACTCTCATGGAGCCGCCATAGGTTAGTGTAAGCAATGAACCACCCTCGTTCATCATATCCATGGCACGTCTGGATACCTCTGTGAATGAAAAACACGATATCACCATAGTGCGAGAAAAATTTTCGCGGCTTGTATCAGCATATAATCCATTCAATTCACTTCTATCGGAAAAACCGATAGCATGAACAAGAAAATCCATCTTGCCCCATTCAGATTTCAGGCCGTCAAACACCGCGTCAACAGAACCAATATCTTCAACATCGCAGTCATACAGCAAATCAGATCCAACACTTTGTGCCAAAGGCAATACCCGTTTGCGGAATGAGGCCCCCTGATGAGTAAAAGCAAGCTCTGCGCCTTGTTCGGCCAGTTTCGTTGCTATACCCCAGGCAATGGAATGGTCATTGGCAACGCCCATAATCAATCCACGTTTGCCCTTCATCATATCACTCATGATTCTTCTCCAACCAAAGAAATCTGATTAACCGTTATATCGCTGCATCGCCAAAGTGGCATTGGTTCCACCAAAACCAAACGAATTTGAGAGGACTGTATTCACCTCGATATTGTCGCGACGTTCCAGCAAGATATTCATATCACTGAACAGTGGATCGAGTTCGGTGATGTTCGCACTTTCGCACAGGAAGTTGTTGTTCATCATCAACAAACAATAAATCGCCTCCTGGACCCCTGTTGCACCAAGGGAATGCCCGGTTAATGATTTTGTACCTGATACTGGTGGGCAATTGTCTCCAAAAACGGCTCTCAAGGCTTCAATTTCCTTTTGATCGCCTACAGGTGTGGAGGTAGCATGAGGGTTGATATAATCAATCGGATCGCCCAACCCTTCCATGGCCATGTTCATACATCGGATGGCACCTTCACCCGAAGGGGCAACCATGTCGTAACCATCCGATGTGGCGCCATAACCAACAATTTCTCCCAAAATATTCGCTCCTCGTGCTTTCGCATGTTCCAATTCTTCAAGGACAACAACTCCAGCACCGCCAGCAATAACGAACCCATCTCTATTGATGTCATAGGCGCGCGAGGCAATTGTCGGTGTTTCATTGTACTTGGAAGACATCGCCCCCATTGCATCAAAAAGGTTTGACATGGTCCAGTGAAGATCCTCTGATCCTCCAGCAAAGACAATATCCTGCTTGCCAATTTGAATTGTTTCATAAGCATTGCCAATGCAATGATTGGACGTGGCACAGGCAGATGAAATCGAGTAATTGACACCTTTGATCTGATATTGGGTTGATAAAACTGCCGATGCCGTAGAACTCATCGCTTTGGGTACTGCTGTGGGACCAATACGTCGCGGACCGCGTTCGATTGTTGTGCTAGCTGCTTCAAAAATAGTTTTAGTAGAAGGTCCCCCGGAACCCATTATCAAACCCGTGCGCGGATTAACAATCTCGCTTTCCTCCAGCCCGGCATCTTCAATTGCCTGCTGCATAGCGATATAATTCCAGGCTGTGCCCTTTGCCATAAAACGCGCTGTTCTGCGATCAAGCACCTCAAATGGATCAAGACCCGGCTCGCCATGTACCTGACATCTAAATCCGTATTGAGCGTAATCAGCGGAAGCTATAATACCAGATTTGGCCTCACGTAGAGAATGCAGAACCTGCCCAGTATCGTTTCCAATTGAAGAAACGATACCCGTACCAGTCACAACCACACGCTTCATGACAATATTCCTTATTGTTTACTAATGATACATCATCGATCTGGTCTCTAACAAAGACTTCCGATCTGTTCTTGTTTCAACTGGCTTTGAACAGGCCAACTTTCAGGTCATTGGCGGTAAATACAACTTCCCCATCTGCCTTTACCCAGCCATCAGCAATTCCAAGTACAAGCCTGCCCCGCATCACGCGTTTAAAATCAATGCCGTATTCAACCAATTTTGTTTCTGGTGTAATCATGCCCTTGAATTTAACTTCACCGGTGGCAATTGCTCTGCCTTTTCCCGGCTCTCCCAGCCAGCCCAGATAAAATCCTGTCAATTGCCATAATGCATCCAAGCCCAGACATCCCGGCATTACCGGATCACCCAAAAAATGACAGGGGAAAAACCACAAATCGTCGGTAATATCAAATTCAGCACGGATACAGCCTTTTTCGTGGGGACCTCCAGTTTCATCAGCGTTTGTGATGCGATGCAACATCAGCATTGGCGGAAGCGGCAACTGCGCATTTCCGTCCCCAAACATTTCCCCACGTGCACAAGAAAGGATTTCTTCATAGTCAAAGCTGGATTGACGGTCAGCCATGTAATTTCCTCGCAGGTTATGATAGCAACGATAAAGTTCTATATAGGGGTTCCATTGCACGAATTATACAATGGGGCAAGTCGATGAAATAAATTTGAGTACCGTGAAACAGAAAAGGCCTTAACCTAAAGATTGATAATGGTCTCCGACCTCTTGCGAATGAATTGCAAAAGCTCTATAGATCGTACTATAAATCTACAATGCAGGCACTAGTCTAGCGTGTTCGCTTCTTTGTTGAACATCAGTCCCGTTTGACAAGCGATCAGCAAGTGTTGTGCTCAGGTATGTTGATCAATGACCCATTTTTTTGATAGTACAGAACGCCCTCCTGAAGTGAATGACTTTCATTTGTTGGACAACTCACCGAAGATCGCGCAAAAATTGCGCAATGCGGGTCTGAGGCCAACAAGGCAACGAACAGCACTGGCTGAAATATTGTTTCGTAACGAGGATCGCCACGTCAGTGCCGAAATGTTGTTTGAAGAAGCCAAACAGGCAAATATATCCATTTCACTGGCTACAGTATATAACACACTGAACCAGTTTTCAGATGCAGGACTGCTGCGTACAATCTCAATTGATTCCAGTCGTATCTACTTCGATACCAAAATCGGCGATCACCACCATTTCTTCCTCGAGGACAGTGAAGAGCTTGTCGATATGCCTGAAGGATATATCAGAGTGGAAAATCTTCCCCCCATCCCGGCCGGTACTGATATCTCCCGTGTGGATGTAATTGTGCGGGTGTGTTCGCCAAAAAAATAAACTTAGTTCGTTATTTTCTCATCAGGATAGACACCCCAGAGCATAGCCTGAGGAACATACCCGCTTATCTGCTCATTCTTGTCAATTGCAACCAGCAAACGGCACCAATCATCCTGACAGTATTTGATTTTTGCCAGGGATCCTGCTTCCAGGTGGGCGATAATACCAGCATTTTTCGAATTTGAACCATACATGTTTATCGTTGGAAGCAGGCTTTTTCGTTCAGGTTTTTCATTGTTTGACATATCCCAAGGTGTAATAATCGCAACGCGTGCTCCAGATAACAGGGAATGCAGTATCCAGCCTTCCACGCCGTTGGGATCTCTTACTTTTCGCCAATTACCAAATTCCTGGATAATTTCCATTGGCAGGTTCTTGCGAATATAAAGCCATCGTACCTGATAATCGCGCCCTGGACCGATGCGCATATTCACGCGTTTTGACTTAAGTGAAACAAACCTTGGCAAAGGCAGTCCGGATGCACCAACGGTTTGCGCCAATGCGTTGCCTGGTATTGGCCCTTGAGAACCGAAAATGGCCAAAAACGTAAAAACAAAAATAAGCCAGTTGCGCCAAGAGTTGGCTCGTAGATTGAAGGATCTGGAGAGATTGATAAGCAAAAGAACAACTTTTTTTATAGGTTTGTTGAAAAATACCGATTTGAGGCAGATCTAATTATCGTAAACACTGGCAATTATTTCAGTTTATAATTGAATTGGTTGTATGGTCTGCTACATATTTTCCACTGAATTATGTTTCAGTTTGAACTGACATGATTAATGAGCCGTCAACAAAATTGGAATAATTGTCAATGTCGCAAATGAAACCGCTCGTTGTTGTTACCAGAAAGCTACCCGATAGCGTCGAAACCAGAATGCGCGAATTGTTTGATACCCGATTTAACACAGATGACAAACCGATGTCGCGTGCGCAATTGGTAGAATCGGTAAATACCGCTGAAGTTCTGGTTCCAACAGTCACTGACAATATTGACGCAGCGCTCATTAACCAGACTGGAGACCAACTAAAACTGATTGCCAATTTTGGTAATGGCACCGACAATGTTGATGTCGCGGCTGCAGCTCAAAAAGGTATAATTGTCACCAACACACCTAATGTTTTGACGGAAGATACTGCTGATATGACGGTTGGCCTTTTGATTGCCGTTTCGCGACGGCTCCAAGAAGGGGCACAAAGACTGGAACGCGGGCACTGGAAAGGCTGGTCTCCCACATGGATGTTGGGCCATCGCATTTGGGGCAAACGTCTTGGCATCATTGGCATGGGACGTATCGGAACAGCAGTAGCACGGCGGGCAAAAGCTTTTGGTCTGTCAATTCACTATCACAATCGCCAGAAAGTTTCGGAACAAGTTGAATTGGAACTGGAGGCAACCTATTGGGATAGCCTTGATCAGATGTTGACTAGAATGGATTTCATTTCAATTAATTGTCCACATACACCAGCTACTTTTCATTTGTTGTCGGCGCGCCGAATTGCGTTGATGAAGCCCAACGCGATTGTTATCAATACCGCACGCGGCGATCTAATTGACGAGATCGCAATGATAGATGCATTGGAAAATGAAAAGCTTGCTGGTGCCGGACTGGATGTATTTGCTCATGAACCAGCTTTAAGTCATCGCCTTTTAAAACTGGCGGAACAGGGAAAAGCAGTTATTTTGCCTCACATGGGTTCTGCAACGATTGAAGGTCGAATGGAGATGGGAGACCGTGTGATCATTAATATTCGAACCATGTGTGATGGTCACCGGCCACCAGATCGGGTTTTGCCAACTGATAATTAACTGATGTTACGCACCGACCATTTTTTGCCATTCGGCAAAGGCTGCTTTTGTCGTCGTCAGGTATAGTCTTCCTTTCAGGGCGAAGTGGTTCAGGCTCTGTTTCATATTCAGACGATCAGGCTTGAAGGCCGTAGTAATGGTCGTGAAAATATGGTTTGACTGGGTTTTGACGCGCGAGTTGCGACTTTGCCAGTGCTGCATTTTGTTTCAGGGATTTATGAATACCTCGACTTTACACCGTTGTTTGTAGATTGTCAGAATGTCTGGTCCCTCCACGTCCAAAACCCTCAGGATACTAGCCTGCGGTGACCCAAAATCGCCCACCTGACGTTGTTGCGTCTCTCGAACGACCCGCATCGGCCTTCGAGACGCGCCTAGCAGGCAGACGATTTTGGGCCATCATATGGGTTAATATCTCCGCAACTTGGTATGAAATCCTTTTTGTTCTTGCGCTTGATAAAGTTCATGTTCTCCATTGATGAAAACCGGCAGTTGATTGCTGTTGCCAGCATTTGTCGCATCAGCTCATTTTTTGTGACCACTGGTCTGCGTCTGACTTTTTTGGTTTTCAGGTCACACTTAAAGATGGGTTTATGGATAATTTTACAGGTAACCGGAATGGAAACATCACGGCTGTGACAGTGGCAATTGAGAAAATTAATACCGTGCACGGACCGGCCAGGACTGTGGTCGTAATACCAGCACATTATCCCACTCTCATCCGTCCACTGCTTTTCCTGAATGGTGTCGTCAAAAACAATATCACCATCGTCCCGTTCGACCTGTCGAACCGTGGATTTGACATGTAGCCACAAGTCTTTTGATGCAAACTCATTGCCCGGCAAAAAGCGCGTGATGCCGTCATGGCTGATCGCACCATCAAGCATGAATGAAAGACCGGTCGCCGTTGCCTGGTTGAATGTCACGGCCAGATAATCCGTGTAAATGTCGAAGTGATTCGTTGACACAATGCGCCAATTGCAGCGCATTTTCGAGTCCCATTTGAGTCAGTGCGTAACATCAGTTAATCACTTAGCAAAATGCATGGATAGTTTTACTGATGCCAAATCACCTTGGGTGACTGGAATCCTGACAGCTGTAAACCGTTACGACCAGCTTCCAACCTAGTTGTGTTGCCGGGAAAAACTCTGGACTGGTAACGCGATTGATGTGCCAGATTACCCGCTTCAACAGGTAAATTGGGCAAATTTATCCAAAAAAAATCAACTATTATTAGCTAATTAACGCGCAGTTAACCGGTTATTTACCCTGTTTGTAGAAAAGTATCTTTTGAACAGGTTTGATATCGATCGAATTATTCTGCTTTGGGCTCAAACCTTTTTGGTCGGAATTCATTAGTTTTTCGACCGGTATCAATTTTAAGTTTTTGGCATTTCAAAGAAAAGAACCCAATCAAAATGAGTAAATTGCGATCCCAGCTAAACTACTTGACATCGGACCGGTATCATACAAGTCCGATTGAAACCGAGCCCTATAACGAGCATTCATCTCCTCCTGGTTCCGTTGGAAATAGTGAAAACGCCCAAAAACTGGCAGACATCAAATCTACCGTTGAAAATTTGACCGGGAAACTAGATTCTAATAAAAATGATTTAAATTGGAAAGCAGAAAAATCCACACCTGTTCAAACTGCCCAAGAAAATCTGAATGGGATTGATGCTGATAAACTCGCTCAAAATGTTGCTCGCACTGTGGGTAATGATCTTCGCCGGGACTTGAGTATCGAAATCGACAAAATGCGACAGGAACTGGGGTCGTTGCAATCTAATGCAGGTGATGCCAATGATCAGGCAGTGCTCAATGATATTCAACTAATATCTCAGAGCATCCAGGACCTGCAATCATTTCAGGAAAAAAACACTGAAACTTTGGGTGAAATGAGCGGAGGACTTCGCGGCATTCAAGATGATGTTCGCACCTACGCAGAAAATCAGTCACAAGACACTAATTACCAGAATATCAACGATACAATTCAACTGGCCTATAATGAAATAGCCAATAAACTTGACAGCCTTGGTTCTTCTCCATCCAGTGACCAGATCACAACCTTAAGCGACAAACTGGAAACGATCAAAACCAGCATCGCTTCGACAGATCCTGAAACTCTTTTGCGGATAGAAAACCAGTTGCATGCTTTAGGCGAGAGAATTGCCGCGCTTGCGAATGATCGGCTGGAAGGATCAGATGATACTCTTGATGCACTATTACCAGAGTATTTTGAAAGCTTTGATCGAAGATTAGATGAAATTACCCGGGCGGTGATGGCTTCGGTATCGGTTGAGGAAAAAACTTCGAATACTGATGCATTTAACCGAATTGAAGCGCGCATCAATTCACTTGCAAAATCTTTCGATGATATTTCAGCGGAATCACAATTAGGCACGGACCGGCCACAAATACCGGAGCAACTTCAGGAAACGTTGACAAAACTTGAAGAGCATATCGTTCAAGTTGCAAATACTCCGAACGCAGGCGAAGCCCAATTTGATTCTGATTTTGGCAATCAGATTTCATCACTCAGTCAAAAAATTGATCAGCTAAATCTGGAATCAAGCGATCAGCCTGATCAAAACCACCTTAGTTCTGATTTTGGTCAAAAACTGGATTCGTTGTCATTGATACTGGAACGCGCGATTAACAGCGGCGATGGATCAGTTGAGCAACTGGAGCATCAAATTTCGCAATTGTCCGAACGTATTGAAGAAGCAGTAAACTCGGATCAGACACAGCAGGAACACAACCAACAATCCAGCACACAGATTGCCGAACAACTGCAAGCCATATCTGAACGTGTTGATTCTATAGGGCCGGGAACAGAAAATCCTGACTTGCACAAAGAACAATTGTCAGCTTTGGAAGAGCAAATGTCTGCCATTTCCACTCAGTTGAATTCCATCAATGGTAACTCGGATATGAGTGCGATTGAACAGCGTTTGGATGGCATTGAAGAACAGTTTGTGAATAATCGCGAATTCACTGTTGAAGCTGCAACGCAAGCGATGCAACAGATAGGTCATCAAAACAACAATGAAGACCAGGCATCACTGATTTCTTCACTCGCAGAAGATTTAAAAATACTATCCAAATCGTCCGTTGAACAAAAAGGCCATAGCCAGGAAACATTCGATGCGGTTCGTGATTCGCTATCCATGATACTAGACCGCATCAACAGTATCGAAACACGAATGGCGAATGATGAAAAAGAACCAGATTTTTCCCATTCACAGCAGCCAACAACTGGTGAACTCCATAATGCGGATATGGTCATCGCAGCACGTGAATATGCTTCCAGCCTAACCAAGCACGAATCCCAAAATGATTTGGCTGAAGGGGAATTCAACCCTTATCCTGAGAAAACATCGGTTGAAAAAATGCCTGATGAGGCAATCGAACTGCCAGTAGTCGATGCACCTTCGCTCGATAAGCAGCATTTGTCCGAGATGGATAATCCAATTGAACCGGTTCAACATGGGGAAAACAACGATATTCCTTTAGAACCTGGTTCCGGCACCCCACCACTTGCCCACAATCGCCCTGACATGGATGTTTTACTCAAACAGGCAAAAGAAAACAAAAGAAAACAAACACTTGAAGATGAGCAGCAAAATCCAACAGATTTTATTGCGGCTGCAAGAAGAGCGGCTCAGGCCGCTGCCAATGAAGTGAATTCGATTTCAGAGATAATTGACAGAAAACCTGATGTAACAGATTCTTCATTTACAAACCTGCTGGTTCACAGAAAAAAACTGGTGATGCTTACCGCTGCTGCAATCATACTGGCACTGCTCGCAGCCCCGGCATTTCATTTTGTAAAAACATCGATGAGCAACCATAATACACAAGTCAAACCGGTATTGGCTAAAAAACAACCTGTTAAGGAACAGCAGAAACCAACACTGGTCAACCAATTGGATCAGAGTTCCGGATCAACAGATACTCCCAAGGACACAAATTCTACAATTCTTGAACAATCTCAGTCGAGGCAAATTGGAGCTGATGTTAAAGAAACCAAACACGTTTCGGATATCAAGAAACCTGGTGAAGTGGTAAATGCGACAGAAGATAAATTGCCCAAAGACCCGACAACAAATATGAACATCAATGCGGATAATCCTGCACCGAAGATCTCAGGCATGTTGAAAGGACCAATACCACCGCAGAAAGTTGGCCCGTTCGTCCTTCGCATGGCCGCAGCAAGTGGTGATTCTAGGGCATTATTTGAAGTTGGTCGCCGTTATACTCTGGGGATAGATGGTCCGCCTGATTTTGCCGAAGCTGTAAAGTGGTATCGGCTTGCGGCAAAAAATGATCATGCTCCTGCCCAATATCGATTGGGGAATTTCAATGAAAAAGGTCATGGCGTCACTCGCGACCCCGATAAGGCGGCCAACTGGTATGAGCTGGCTGCCAAACAGGGTAATGCTCTTGCAATGCATAATCTTGCTGTAGTCCATGCTATGGGTGCGCTGGAAGGTGGCGTAAATATGGAAAAAGCGACCCTGTGGTTTGAAAAAGCTGCCGAGTTCGGGGTCAAAGACAGCCAGGTTAACTTAGGTGTAATTTATGCCACGGCTATGGGTGTGAAAGCGGATCTTGCCAAGGCCTACAAATGGTTTGCCGTCGCTGCCAGAGCTGGTGACAAAGATGCGGCTCAGAAACGTGATACCATCGCCAAACGCATGAAGGCTGATCAATTAAAAACAACTCGTGGTGAAGTCGAATTGTGGAAACCACAGGAGCTGAATAGGAAGGTCAATTTCGTTGAAATCCCGGTTGAATGGAAATCGGCACCGCAAGTCACCGCGAGCCTGACGAGTAAACAAATGATCTCAAATGCTCAGAGCATGCTTGGTAAATTGGGGTTCAAACCCGGGGCACCAGATGGTTTGATGGGCGCTAAAACGACAAAGGCGATTAAAGAATTCCAGGCCAGAGCAGGCATTGAAGTCGATGGAAAGGTTTCACCTGAATTGCTGAATGCGTTGGAAAAATCTTCATAAATTTGAGGTGGTGTTGGTAGAATTGCTGCAATCAAATCTAAAATTGAGCAGATCAAAAAATAGTGCGCTTCTGATCCAGAAATATCATGGGACGTGTTCGTTGATGTCAAAAGACGCTTGCGCCTTGGCTGGCACCACCAACACGCTCCCGCATTCCAGCAAACAACTCACGCCCCATTGCGATATGGGCAGAGGATAAATCCAAAGTCGCCGCCTGGCGATTAGCCAGAATTTCATCACTGACAAGAACTTCAAGTCTGCCGGTTTTCGTATCAAGGCGCACGATATCACCATCTTCAATTTTGGCGATCATACCGCCATTCACCGCTTCAGGCGTAATATGAATAGCCGCCAGGATTTTGCCAGAAGCTCCTGACATGCGCCCGTCTGTTACCAGCGCCACTTTATACCCGCGATCCTGCAGAACACCTAGCGGAGGGGTGATTTTGTGCAATTCAGGCATGCCTCGTGCTTTGGGGCCCTGAAAACGCAAAACAGCGACAAAATCCCTATTTAACTGACCGGCATCGAAGGCTTTCACAATGTCAAACTGATCGTCAAATATGATGGCAGGTGCCTCAACAATATGATGTTCAGATTTAACTGCTGATATTTTTGCAACGCCTTCACCAATATTTCCATACAAGACTTTCAGCCCACCTGTTGGTGCAAATGGCTCGTCACATTTAGCGAGAATTTTACGATTTCCGGGGATGGTTGGGGCTTTTTGCCATTCTACCATACCGTCGTCATTCAATTTGGGTTCCTGAGCATAACCTGACAAACCTTTGCCCCAAATGGTTTTGACATCTTCGTGCAATAATCCATTTTCAAGCATCTCACAAATCAGGAATGGCAAGCCACCAGCTGCATGAAAATGATTGACGTCAGCCAAACCATTTGGATAGACCCGCGCTAACAAAGGTATTGCACCGGAGAGGTCTGACATGTCCTGTAGGGTTAACTGAATCCCCGCTGCCCTGGCCATCGCAATCAAGTGAAGTGCATGATTTGTCGATCCGCCGGTTGCATGCAATCCAGCGACTGCATTGACAAAACTTTTTTCATCAATCATGTGACCCACAGGTGTAAATTCATTGCCAAGAGCCGTAATAGTCAGTGCCCGGTTTGTCGCTTCTACAGTCAGTGCATCACGCAGCGGCGTACCGGGATTGACAAAACTTGAACCGGGTAAATGAAGCCCCATGAATTCCATCAACATCTGATTTGAATTGGCTGTACCATAAAAAGTACAGGTACCAGGGGAATGATAAGAAGCACTTTCGGCACGAAGCAACTCATCGCGATCAACTTTTCCTTCCGCATAAAGCTGCCTTGTCCTGGCTTTTTGATCATTGGGCAGGCCTGATGGCATTGGACCAGCGGGCACAAAAACCGCTGGTATATGGCCAAATGTCAATGCGCCAATCACCAACCCCGGAACAATTTTATCACAGATGCCCAGATACATGGCCGCATCAAACATATTGTGTGACAGACCAATTGCGGTAGACATGGCAATGGCGTCGCGCGAGAACAGTGACAGTTCCATTCCCGGTTGGCCCTGAGTAACACCATCACACATTGCCGGGACGCCACAGGCCACCTGAGCCACACCACCAGAATTTTTAGCTGTTTGCTTAATCAAATCCGGATAATCCTTGTAAGGATGATGGGCTGACAACATATCATTGTAGGAAGTGACAATGCCTATGTTGGATACCGCATCGCCGGACAGTGTCTGCTTTTCTCCCGCCCCACAAGCCGCGAAACCATGAGCCAGATTAGAGCAGGACAATGCAACCCGGTTTGGGCCATTTTCGATCTGGGCATCGACAGAATTCAGATAGGCTTTGCGGCTATCCCTGCTCCTTTGAACCAGGCGTTGGGTTACTTCGGCAACCGTTTTATTAAGTTTCATTTACATTCCAATCCATTCCAGTGATCAGGCCCAAAAAATTTCCAATTTGTTACTTTTGCGAATGATATGGCGCACCGGCATCGAATTTGCATCACCATCGTCCATAGCGTGTTCAAGCACATCCAATTTTTCTTTTCCTTCAATGTGAAGAGCGAGAAACCTGCTTTGTAACAATGGCGGTAAGTTAAATGTTATCCGGGATTCAACAGCTCCAGGTGCGCGCATCGACGACAGAAGATTTTTGCCTTTTTCATCAACAGCTGCATCAAGATTATCACCACCGGGAAAAAAACTGGCCGTATGACCGTCACTGCCCATTCCCAATACTACCACATCAAACGGCAGCGGTAGTGATTGCAGTTGCATTTCCAGTTTGTAAATTTCCTGATCAATGTCACCCGGATGAAAGAGCGGAACAAACCTGGCATTCGCCGCGTTATTGACCAAAAGGTGTCGTTTTACCAGCATGGCATTGGAACGCTTGTCGTTTTCATCAACCCATCGCTCATCGACCAGGGTAATGATGACATCACTCCAATTGATCGCCTTGCTGCTCAATACTTGAAAAAGCATTTTTGGCGTAGAGCCGCCAGACACAACCAAAGTTGCAGAGCCACGCTCTGTTATAGCGGTTTCAAGCTCACAGCAAATACGGTCAGCCAATTGATGGGCCAATTCCAAGCTACTGTGGAATTTGTTCAGTGTTATGCCACTCAACTGTCCAAATCCTCATTCCAGGTGCGGTGATCACGTTCTATCAGGGCAATGGAAGCAGTTGGTCCCCAGGTGCCCGCCGTATATTTGTGAATTTTCTGCCCATTCTCCTGCCATCCTTCAATGATTGGATCAATCCATTTCCAGGCAGCTTCAACTTCATCGCGACGCATGAACAGAGTTGCATTGCCGCGCACCACATCAAGCAACAGTCGTTCATAGGCATCAATCGAACGTGCCTCAAACTCTTCAGCAAAACTCATATCCAGCGCAACATGGCGAAGGCGCATACCGCCAGGTCCAGGATCTTTGATCATGATCCATTGTTTTACCCCTTCATCGGGTTGAAGTAGTATCACCAGGCGATTTGCCTTGAACTGTTTGTTTTCGCCCGGAAACATATTGTGAGGTGCTGGTTTGAATTCGATGGAGATTTCAGACACACGTTCGGCAAGTCGTTTTCCAGTACGTAAATAAAATGGAACTCCAGCCCATCGCCAATTGGCAATTTCAGCTTTCAGTGCAATAAATGTTTCGGTTGAGCTTTCACCGCCATCAATTTCATCAAGATATCCATCAACTGGCTGTCCATGAATGGCCCCTTTGCCGTATTGACCACGAACTGTCATTTGATGAACATCACTACTGGTGATAGGTTTCAATGAGCGTAATACTTTCAACTTTTCGTCGCGAACCGCATCTGCGTCATTTGAAGCAGGTGGTTCCATTGCAACCAGGCATAATAGTTGCATCAGATGATTTTGTACCATATCCCTGATGGCACCTGACTTATCATAATATCCGCTGCGACTGCCAACTCCGATGTCTTCGGCAACGGTTATCTGCACATGGTCTATGTGGGCTGAATTCCACAAAGGTTCATAAAGTGCATTGGCAAATCGGAGTGCCATAAGATTCTGGACTGTTTCCTTACCCAAATAGTGATCAATACGGTAAATCTGACTTTCGTCGAAATAGCGTCCCACAGTCTGGTTTAGCTGTTGTGCGGATTTGAGATCATGACCCAACGGCTTTTCAATAACCAAGCGCGAATGTTCCCGAATTAGACCATTGGAATATAAACGCTCAGCAATTGCACCAAACAATGCCGGTCCAACGGCCAAATAGTAAGCCCGCAAGCGATCTTCATTGCCGAGCAATTTGACCAGTTTATCCCAACCCTTGTCAGAAGATGCATCGACCTGCACATAATACAGATGTTGAAGGAAATCCTGTTTCTGTGATTGATATTCAGCTGCTGCTTCATTTGAATTGGAAATATCGGAGCCAATATATTTATCCAAAGCTTCATCGGCGAATTTACGAAATTCCTCATTGCTCATGGCAGAGCGCGAAACACCGACAATTCGTGAGTTTCCAACAATTTGACCATCTGAACGACGGTGAAACAACGCGGGAATCAATTTCCGTCGAGCAAGGTCTCCGGTACCGCCGAAAACTACATAATCGAATTCATCAACCGGAATGATTTTTGATGTCATTAAGTTTTCCTGGTAATGTTATTTCTGCTTAGCAGGCTTCAACCCGTGAACAAACAACTGTTCAAGATATTGTTCTGCATCCTCAAAACGGCTTACGTTATATTTTTCAGGCGTCAAAATTGCTCTTAACTGAGCATCAAAATCCGCGTAATGCTGGGTGGTAGACCAGATTGAGAATATCAGGTGATAGGGGCTGCATTTGGCAAGCCTTTCCTGATCCATCCAGCTCTGAATGACTTCCACTTTTTCATCAACCAGACTTTTCAATTGCACACTCAACAATTCCTGAAGTCGCGGGGCACCCTGCAAAATCTCGCTGGCAAAGAGTCGGCTTTCTCGCGGGTAGTCGCGCGCCATATCCAATTTTCTTTTGATATAGAGGCGAATTTCCTCAAGCGGTTCGCCGTCGGCATTCAATTCACGCAGTGGAGCAAGCCAGATATCCAATAAATGGTCCAGCAAACCATGTTGCATATCCTCTTTTCCACGAAAATAGTAAAGCAGATTGGGTTTGGACATGCCAGCAGCGATAGCGATTTGATCTACCGTTGCTCCTCGAAATCCATAGGTAGAAAACACTTCGAGGGCTGCTTCCAGAATACGTTCACGGTTCTCGCGCTGGATTCGGGTTTTGCGTTGAGTTGATTCTGCTCTCGGTTTCATGGAGACACTCTTAGATTCTGTTCAAGAATACACAACAGGGTTTGACGGGTCATATTTTGATGCTTATTGGGACAAATCAAGTGCCGCAGGCTGGTTGCCTTCAAACTTGATTTGTCCCAATAAGCACCAAAATATGGCCCGCCCATTAGGTTT
>JAAENI010000092.1 GCA_024224595.1 Hyphomicrobiales bacterium | reverse complement strand
TTTGACATGAAGAACTTTTCCATCCGGACAGCTCTTGTGCTGTCTATTGTCTTATTCTCGACTCCAGGCGCAATTCCGCAGGGTATCCCTGTCATCGATACGTCACAGATCGTCCAGGTGATTGCTCAATTGCAGCAGCAGATTCGAGACTATGAGGAACAGGTCAAACAGCTCACCACTCTTAAAGAGCAGTTTGATAATATGAAACAACGCCTCGAAGCTATGACCGGCGCCAAGGGCATTTCAAGCATCCTTAACGGAGCGACAGAAAAAATTGCGCGCACCGCAGCTTCTGACCTCACTTCAATTGTTAAGGGTGCCATCAGTGGCAATTCGATTTCTGGCAATGTTGGTGATATGAACACCATCATTGCCGATCTTCGCAGCCGTTTCGATCTTGGCGATCTGGCGACATTCGACAGTTCAGCTATCCCCGCAGACAAGGCAATTGCTTCACTTGCCGGTTCCGGACTGGCTGCCATTGCGACAGCTGATGACAGTTACAAGCGAGCGGGTGCTGCCGTAAGCCGGATCAACACTTTGGTTGACCGCATCGATAGCGCTCCTGATCTGAAGGCAAGTGTTGACTTCAATACCCGAGTGAATGCCGAAATCGCGGTTCTCATGCTTGAAATGATTCGTGTCCAATCAGCCAGCGCAAACGCAATAGGAATGGAAGCCCTTCATCGGGCCCGCGATGGCCAGGCCTCACGGAAATTCATGAAGGCAGGAGACCATTGATATGAGATTTCATGCCGCTATTCTGAGTGCCTTTGTATGTTTGGGTGCTTTTACTGAATCCGCCCAAGCCGACCATGGCAAGAACTTCCATTGCAGCTCATTTCCATTTTTGAGCAAGCCTGCACAAATGGCAATGAAACAGTTGGCCAAAGGCGGACATATGCGAGGGATAGTTTCGCAATATGCCTATCAGTGGGAGAATGAGGAAATACGCAGAACATGTGATAGCGCTGCCAAAGGGCAAGTCGCCGATTTCTCGTGTTTCGACGATCGCCGGGATTGGGACGCGATTAAATCCAAAATCCCGGTGGAATTCTTCAAAAAACCCGACAGTGACCTGAGACCATTTATGTTGGAGCTTCAGAGCAGGAACGCCCAAGCCGGTCCGCGCAATGATGCTCTGAACTATTGCGAGGATCTTGGCGTGATAGATCGAAGCGTAAAAGGCTAGTTCATGGCAAGCCACATCAACGACACTTTGACCCTGATTGATAGCGCCATAGGCAGTTATGCGCAGACAGTCTTCACCGGATTTGCAGGGCCCGTAACAACTATGATTCAGGTTGGAGGTTTGGTCGGGTTGGCTCTGGTGGCTGCAAATGCAATCTTCCAGTTCACCCCGGTTCGAATGTCCAGCTACATGACGTGGGGTGTTCGATATGTTGTCATCTTGTCGGTTGCGACAACATGGTCCCAGTTTCAGCCAATCTATAACATTCTAACCAACACGCCGGGGTCGATAGGGGCAGCACTTTTAGGAGCAACAGGCGCCCCTAATCTGAATATTGCTCTGGACCAGATGGTCACGGAAATTTTCAACTTCTCGGACCGGGCCAATGCAGAGAGTGGTTGGTTAGGGATCAGTTTGACGTCGGTTGTTTTGATCGTATTGGGCGCACTGATGGCGTGTGTTGCGATCCTGGTTTCAGCATTGGCCAAAGTGGGGCTAGCAATGTCCGTTTCTTTCGCTCCGGTATTTATTGCTTCTCTTCTATTTTCAGCCACGAAAAGCCTGTTTGAATCCTGGACGCGATTCACGATTGGCTTTGCTCTCATTCCCCTGGTTCTGGCCGGTGTAATGGGAACCGTTGTTGGCGTAGGTCAAAGTCTTATCGGAACCGCCAGCGGGGCCAATACCATTTCAGCCGCGGCTGGATTCATTATCGTAATCTTCGCTGCCATTTTTATGATGTTCAATATTCCATCACTCGTAACCGGTCTTGCTGGAACGATTGTCACAACCGGAACCGGAATCGCTGAAGCACGTGCAGCTGCTCGCAATGCCAGCAACACGGTAACCGCTCCTGTCAGGACTGCATACAGCGGAGCAGCTCGCTACGATGCCGGCAAAAACGCTGCTGAAAATGTTCGGGGAAACGGTGGTGGCCGGGTAGCACAAACTGCAGCC
>JAAENI010000091.1 GCA_024224595.1 Hyphomicrobiales bacterium | reverse complement strand
TAACCTTCTCGACTTATGATTATGGCTCTTCTTCAATTCATGGTGTTGCTTTGAGTATTAATTGGGAGCATGGAGGCGAGAGCCACCAGCTCCGCCTGGCAAATGGTGGTCAGCACATCGAGACGTATGAGTTTGCCGATGGGAAGGTGGTTAGTCGCTTTGCACATTATAAGGATGTGGAAAATTTAAATAACTGGTCCACATGTACATATTTTTATGATGACCAAAATCGCCTGTTTGAGCAGGTTGGCACATACGACAGCGGCAACACCTGGCATAATGTCTGGGATGTGGATAATGTAGAGACATGGGCTCAAAAATCTACAAATGATGACACCGCAAATTTAAATAACTGGTCCACATGTACATATTTTTATGATGACCAAAATCGCCTGTTTGAGCAGGTTGGTACATATGACAGCGGCAACACCTGGCATTATATCTGGGATGTGGATAATGTAGAGACATGGGCTCAGCAATCCTATCTTTATGATCCCCTCGATAATCTCATTAGCATCGAGACGGTGGGCTCCAATTCAGGTGAATCGCTTGGGTCAGCGTCTACTTCCACAACGCAGATCCTGCAGGGTCTGGGCGGCGATGACACACTGGTCGGCGGCTCTGGGGCAGACAGGCTCACAGGTGGCGCAGGTAATGATCTTCTTGCTGGAGGAGCCGGCGCGGATACTTTCCACTTCGAGATCGACGGTGACCACGACACCATCACCGATTTCGAAGATGATATTGATATCATCGATCTATCCAGTTTCGGCTATGCGGACGCAGCAACCGCTTTAACTTATGCCACAGAAGCAGATGGGGATGTAACTTTTGACTTTGGCAATGGTGACCTGTTGACTATTGAAAATGTTACCAAGGCACAACTAAACACCGAAATTGTCGCGGTCTAAATTGATATTATTGATATGACAGAATGATATTGCAGCAAAACAATGTTTGATTTTCCATCATCCCTAATGGGTGAATTTCCCGCAATATTGCGGATTTACGGCTCTGGATTGGTAAAGTAAGTGAGTAAACCAGACAGGAATCCGGTAGCTGTAGCACTGGCCAAATCCCGCACAGCATTTTGGGGCGTTGGTCTGTTCAGTTGTGCCATCAATATATTGATGCTGACCGGACCGTTGTTCATGTTGCAGATCTATGACCGGGTACTGGCAAGCAAATCCGTGCCTACCCTGATCGCACTTTTTGTTCTGGTGATAACGCTATATTTGTTCCAGGGGATTTTTGAGTTCCTGCGATCAAAAATACTGATGCGCATCGGGATTAGCCTCGATGTTGAAACCATGCGGATCACCAATGAAACCTGGATCATGTCTGGCGTGGCGACCAATTCGAAAATGCAAAAACCCGTTCAGGATCTGACTATCGTTAGAAAGTTCATCGGCAGTTCCGGCTTGCCAGCCCTGTTTGACCTTCCCTGGGTGCCATTTTATCTGGCAATCGTGTTTTTGCTGCATATCTGGCTGGGCTGGCTGGTAATCGCCGGTGCAGCGATCGTGCTGGTATTAACCCTGATCAATGAGTTCATCACCAAAAGCCATATTGCCGATACTACAAGAGCGGAGATGGAAGAGGCAAACTTCAGCGAGGTCAGCTACCGCAACTCTGAAGCCATCATATCCATGGGTATGATGGCTAACATTAATGATCACTGGCAGAAGATGCGGTTTAAATCCATGGCAACAGGCCAGACTGCAACCAACCGCACGGGAAGAATTACGTCGTTCACCAAGGCATTCCGCATGGCTTTGCAATCAGGAATTCTGGCGCTCGGAGCCTATCTGGCAATCTATCAGGAAATGACCGCAGGAACGATGATTGCCGCCTCCATTCTGGCCGGACGCGCTCTGGGGCCGATTGATATGGCAATTGGTAACTGGCTGAATTTTATCAGGGCGCGGCAATCTTACGCGCGGTTGAAAGAATGCCTGGCTGGCACGATCGATTCTTCCAGTCTGATTGAACTTCCCCCTCCAAAAGGCAATCTGGTGCTGGAAAATGTTACCAAAATGGCTGCGCCGGTTATGCCCGGTGCCGACCGGCAACCAATAATTCAGCGCGTATCATTCCAATTGAAACCGGGTGACGGACTGGGCGTTATCGGCTCAAGCGGTGCAGGTAAATCCAGCCTGGCACGATTGATCGTTGGCTTGTGGGAACCGGAACGTGGCGAAGTGCGCCTTGATGGCACCAATTACAAACAATGGGACCGGGACCGGCTGGGCAAATATATCGGCTATCTCCCGCAATCGGTCGAACTGTTTCCCGGTACGATCAAAGATAATATTGCCCGTTTTGACCCTGAGGTCAGTGATGAGGAAATTATAGCTGCGGCCAAACTGACCGGTGTGCACGAGTTGATCACCGGATTTCCAAATGGCTATGCCACCAGACTGGAGATGAAAAACACTGTGCTCTCGGCAGGCCAGGCCCAGCGTGTAGCACTGGCCAGAGCCGTATTGCGCATGCCGCCTCTTGTTGTGCTGGATGAACCCAATTCAAATCTCGATGCAGAAGGGGATGCAGCGCTGACCAACACCATCAATGCACTGCGTGAAAACGCATCAACAGTAGTGGTCATGGCGCATCGGCCCAGTGCCATATCGGCCGTTAATAAGCTTTTGGTGTTGCAGGGTGGCGTACAGGTGGAGTTTGGTGAAAAAGCTGCAGTGTTGAAGAAAGTTACCCGTATTGCTGAAGCCAGTCCTGAACTGAAAACCGGTTGAACCAAAAACGTACAATGATGGAAGATCCAAGCCAGCAAGCACCAGTCACCTCCAACAAACTGCCATTACTGGCCGGCATTATTGTTTTCATATTGCTGTTTTGCGGCATTGGCGGATGGTTTTATTTTGCCAATCTGTCCGGCGCAGTGGTGGCCCAGGGTATCGTCGTGGTAACCGGCAAACCAAAAACCATTCAGCATCTGGATGGTGGAATAGTATCAAAGATATTGGTTACTGACGGCTCTCTGGTGAAAAAAGACCAGTTGCTGGTTTCACTCGATGAGAGATTGCTCCGGATAAATCTTGAAATCAATAGTGGCAAATTGAGAGAATACGCAGCCCGTCAGGCAAGGTTGATCGCAGAACGTGACAATCAGGAGGTGATCATCTGGAACAACAAACTTCTGACCATGCTTGACATCACAAAGGACTATTCTGTCAACTTTGGCCAGAAAAAGCTGTTTGAAGCCGGAAAAAGTGCCCGCAATGGACAGATTTCCCAATTGAGGGAAAAAATCATCCAGCACGAAAGCCGTATCAAGGGCATTATTGCCCAAGCCAAATCGATAGATGCACAAATCAGGTTCATGGAACAGGAACTTGAGGGGCTCAGGGCCTTGAAATTGAAAGGATTGATATCAAACACCAAATTATTGGAATATGAGCGGGACAGGGAGGAACTGTTGCGCCAAAAGGCGGCGGCTCAATCAGAACTGGAGAATTCGCGTAATCGGATCAATGAAACAGATATACAGATTACACAGATAGGCCTTGAGTTTCGCCAATCGGTATTGAAGGAACTGAGTGTTATCGATCAGGAGATCAACGATGTCGTCCAGCAAATTCATGCCTTGCTGGAGAAACTAAAGCGGGTACATATCCGCGCACCCGTGCCCGGCTATGTGCATGAACTGAAATTTTTTACCATTGGCGGTGTCATTTCTCCGGGTGATGCGATCATGCAGATCATCCCCCACAATGACGCCTATGAGGTGGAGATCAAGGTTGAAACCCAGTTCATCGATGAACTGGCCATGGGCCAGCTATCAACTTTACGATTTACCTCTTTCAATCAGAAAACCACTCCGGAACTGAAGGGACAAATAAAAACAATTTCAGCCAACAGTATAGAAAACCTGCAATCAGGCATCCCCTATTTCAAAGTCAATATCAAAATTCCCCCAAACCAGCTCAGCCGCCTCAATGGCAAACAACTCGTTCCCGGCATGCCCGTGGAAGCCTTCATCAAAACCCGCGAGCGCACGGCGCTAAACTACTTGATGAAGCCTTTGCTGGATC
>JAAENI010000090.1 GCA_024224595.1 Hyphomicrobiales bacterium | reverse complement strand
TTTTGAATGTCGCATCCGAAATCAACAGGGGCGGCAGGCAGGCAATCATAGCGGCAATCAACACCACTGCAGGTGTGTAATATCGCGCAAACCGGGTAATGAATTTTTCTGTGCGGGCCTTTCTGGCGGTGGCATTTTCCACCAGATCCATAACTTTGGCAATGGAGGATTCTTCAAACCGCCGGGTTACGCGAACCGTCAATGAAGCCGTCTGGTTAATCTGGCCGGCCATGACATCCTTGCCGGGTGATATTGAAATGGGAACTGACTCACCGGTCAGGGCAGATGTGTCGACATGCGATAAACCTGACAAGACCTCGCCATCAAGTGGAATTTTCTCGCCGGGTTTGATCAGAATTGTTTCGCCAACATTGACTGATTCCGGTATTGTTTCACGCAGTCCCAAGCTGGTTTGAACCACGGCCTTGTCCGGTCTTGTCGCCAATAATGCCGCAATGGACCGACGCGATCCATCTACTGCCCGGTTCTGAACCAGCTCTCCGATTTTATAAAAAATCATAACGCCAATGGCCTCTGAATAGGCGTGAATCGCCAGAGCCCCGACGGTGGCAATAACCATCAGCACGTTTTCATCAAAGAAATCCTTGCGTCGTATGGTTTTCCAGGAACCCAGCAGAACATTATAACCGGCCAGAAGATAGGCACATACAACAATGATCAGTTCCAGGTTTAAAAGGCTGTTTTGGTGCAGCCATGATTCCGCAGCCATCTGAAATACCATCAACAGGATAGCCAAACCCAATCCGACAATCTCTCTCTTGGGGAATCTTCCCTGAGTTGGTTCGGAATAATCATGTCGGTCAACACGATCCGATTTGGCCACTACTTCGACGTCTGGTTCGATATCGGCAACTGCTGCGACCACCTGAGCCGCATTGCTTGATTTAACATGCAGGCATAAACTGGCAAAATCGACAACTGCGTTCTCCAATCCATCCATCTGGTTCAGGCCCTTTTCAATTTTGGCGGCGCAATTGGCGCAGTCCAGATTTCTCAGTTCGAATTTTCTCGCTTTTAATTCTTGTAGCATGAAATGTTTCCTTTAATCCTGGTAGTTATGTGTGAAGCCAATAATCATGTCACAGCATCACGGTGCTAAAAGTCAAACTCCAAACCGAACGGTTAACTGATGTTGGGCTGTGCCATGACATCGTCACTCCTGAATATGAGCCATCCCGAGATTGAGCAATTTGCGCATGTGGTCGTCATCCAGAGAATAGTAGATCACCTTCCCATCACGGCGATTTTTGACAATACGAGCCTGCTTTAAGTTTTTCAGTTGATGTGATACGGCCGGTTGCTTTATCTGCAGCAAGGCACAAATGTCACATACGCACATTTCCGACTCGCTTAAAGCCCATAAAATCCTGAGGCGGGTCCCATCGCCAAAAAGCTTAAACAGATCAGCAAGATCACTTAAATGGGCTTCCTTTGGTAAGCGATCTTTAACATAAGAAATGATCTCGGTATGAATGCCCTTGGTGATGCAAGCCAGGCCCGCATCGATTGTTTGGTTTGACGGTTGCACAGGCACCTCCATCGATTTTAAATTAACATATTATCATATGAGCATATATTGATGTTTATGGGGTCTGTCAAGCTAATTTATGAATAAAAGGCAATTGTCTTGATAGGACGGAGTACATGCTCGGATTATACATGTGACAACAACTTGAAAATAGCTCCATGATGATATACGTTGAATTCCAGATGGAGCTATTGAATCAACCCATAGGGCCTTAAAGTGGCGCCTTGATTATCAGTGGCAGAAAAATCACCCGGCACTGCTTTAGGAGATATTGCCTGA
>JAAENI010000089.1 GCA_024224595.1 Hyphomicrobiales bacterium | reverse complement strand
GACCCGTCAAACCCTGTTGTGTATTCTTGAACAGACTCTAACAATTCACCCAGGGAATTTTATATTTTACCAGGCCACTAAGATTGCTAAATTGACTCGCCGTGGAGTGGATTTATTATCACTTTGGTGATTTTCCACTCACCATCCGATTGTAAAATGAGGGCATAAAAAGCTTCCCACATTTTACCTGTGGTATCAGTAGTAATGACCTGTTGATACAGGTTTCCTTTTATTACAACGTTTCTGCCAAATCTGAAATTGTTGGGCTGGTAAAGGGGCAGGTAACCCTTTTTGACCATTGCGATAAATCTGTCAGGTGTACGAAAAATCAGCCTGACAGATAAAGAAGTATAAGAAAAGGCACGATTTGAATCGCCCTCAACAAAAGCTGATATCTGGTCACTTATAACTCTTTGTCCCTGATCCGCAGGAGAACGATCGGGCAATGAGAAATCAAAGGCTTTGAGATCAGTTGGGATCAACAAAATTACAAGGGCAAAAAGCATTGTGCTCTTTAGCGTTGGAATGCGCATGGAATTGACTCCTCATTTAAGCGGTTCAATTGTAAGAGCATTTCCGTTTAACTTTGACCATTTGCCCGGATGCAGGCGGCAAGACAAGATACTTGCTTTTGATAGTTTTCGTTGATTTTATTTGCAACGAATTTCCCAGGAGGTCAATGAATGACCTCTTTGGGACAGGTTACCCATTCTGCGCGGTAACCGCTCTTGCTTATCAAAGTATAGAGCGGCTTACTTTGCCTGGTAGGCTGAATGGTGACAGATTCCTTCATGGGATCGTTCATCAACTGGATATGCTCTACTTGCATCATAAAATCTAATTGCCGATGGCAAGCAGATTTATTATGATAGGATTCTTTCATGATGCATGAAATATGGTTTACATATCGTTAAGTTTCCTCGCGAATCATTTTTATAGCCATTTCAGCCATAACCGGTACTGCGGCGCCGTAGGTTTTCGCCCGTTTTGGATTTGAGGCATTACCATCGAGGGAACGTTTGTAGACGCCCTGCAGGATTGCAATCAGGCGGAAAAACGAAAAGGCCAGGTAAAAATGCCAATGCTCAATTTTGCTGATTTTTCGACGTAAGCAGTAATCACGCACATACTGTGTTTCATCGGGTATTCCAATCGCAGCGAGATTTACGCCGCCAAGACCGCGAAATCCGCCGGTATGGGGCAGGCGCCATTGAATGCACTGATAGGCCAGATCAGCAAGTGGATGCCCCAAGGTTGAGAGCTCCCAGTCCAATACTCCCAATATGACAGGACTTTGTCTAGCGAACATGATATTGTCCAGACGATAATCGCCATGAACCAGTGAAATCTGACCGTCATATTCCGGTTGATTGACTTCAAGCCATGAAATCAGGGAATGAACATTTCCGTTGCGATCAATTTCGCTGGCGTGATATTGTTTGGACCACCTCGAAAGTTGGCGCTCGAAATAATTGCCTGGTACGCCGAAATCGTCCAGCCCAACGGTAGAAATATTGACTTCGTGTAAATTTGCCAGAGTTCTGTTCATGGCATCGTAAATATTTGTTCTAAGCGAGTTTGCTTTTGAAGTCTCACCAAGTTCGGGTAAAGCTGGATCCCAGTAAATATCACCATCCAATAATTCCATAACAAAAAACATTCGCCCGATAGGGGAGTTTTCTTCTTGCGCCAGGCAAAGCATTTTCGGAACATTTACCGGTGAATATTTTAAAGCATTCATTACACGGTATTCGCGGTCTATCTGATGGGCGGATTTGAGAAGATTGCCCGGTGGTTTGGCGCGCAGAACATATTGGCCGCTCTCGGCAACCAGTCGGTAGGTTGGATTGGATTGGCCACCAGAAAATTTTTCAATTCTCTGCAGCTTATTGAATCCGCGGATATTCTGCTTTAGCCATGGAGCCAGGGCAACAGCGTCAAGTTGATTGGGGTCGGTTTGGGCCATGATTACCTTGCTGTTGAATCGAGTTTCAACAGTTTGCAGGGAAGTGCTTTGAAATATCAAGGTTGGAAATCAACATTGACATAAAATATCGCTCCAAAATAAGCAAACACCCGATGCGGAAGCAACGGGTGTTTGTTTTCGATCCGGTCAAAATGGGAGGGATAGACCAGACCTTGCCAACCAGAGCCAAAGGGAGGAGGGCTCTGGTGGTATTGCAAATTAGCTTACGCGACGTGCAACTGACGCTATATCGTGGCGGCTAATGCCAAGGTCGTCCAACTCACGGCTGGACAGTTTGGACAATTCGTTACATGTGCGACGGTAGCAGCGCCATTTTTGAAATCTTGTTGTAATGTTCATTTTTCTTTTCCTAGATGTGCCTATTGGCAAGTTCCAACCCGGAGCCAATGCTCCAAACAGACGCTCATCGCTGTTCTTGAATCCTAGATAAGAGCATTGTGGTAATTTATCCAGATTTATTTTAACAGAGCTGTGATGCAATAATTGCAGGTCAGAATCGGGGCGGCGTTAACGGAATTTTAACGATTCAGTTTTGTGTTTTCTGAATGTGTGGTAATGGCTGACCAATGATTTAATCGTAGATTACAAATTCAAACTCAGCCAGTATCTGGTCTTCTTTGAGAACGATAATATGGTGGTCCCCGCTTGGATCTCCCTTGCTAAGGCACCAGGAGTTCTCAAGTTTGCCGGATTTTAAGGCCATAAACTGTTTTGTAGTCGCAGTTTTACGATCATTTGAAGTTGTTGTTTGCGAATAGGAATTATCTTCAACTCCATCCCAGATTTTGGGTGCAGCTGGTAGTTTGAGAATTTCGGTAATTTTGACTAACTGATTGGCTGGTTTGACATTAATCACCCATCCAAAGCAGGTTTTTTCCGGGATATTGGGAATACGATTGATTTTCTTCCGGACTTTGTGCGATTCATCGATGGCTATTTCGCCGTAAAAATATTGGCCAAGGACCTCAATTTCTTCTGCACTGGCATTTGATACACTCATTAATGCCAACAAAATCATCAAATTAATAGGAAGGAACCGTTTCATTTCTCTCTTTCTGTGTTTTCCCAATCACAATGAGCGATGTTAAACCCTATTCTGCTGCTTTGATGTTTTCAATCGGTTTGCGCTCTAATATATCACTCAAAAATTGTCCAGTATATGACCGTTCGACCTTACATATTTGTTCCGGTGTGCCCATTGCTACAAGTTCACCGCCGCCATCACCGCCGTTCGGGCCGAGATCTAATACCCAATCAGCGGTTTTGATTACTTCCAGATTATGTTCAATCACAACAACAGTATTACCGTTTTCGACCAATTCATGCAGCACATCCAGTAATTTAGCCACATCGTGAAAGTGAAGGCCGGTAGTGGGTTCATCAAGGATGTAAAGTGTGCGACCGGTTGCGCGCTTTGACAGTTCTTTGGACAGTTTAACCCGCTGGGCTTCCCCTCCAGACAAGGTCGTTGCCTGTTGTCCGACGTGAATATAACCCAAACCTACTCGTTTCAAGGTCTCCATTTTGTCACGCACGGAAGGGACTGCTGCAAAAAATTCAGCGCCTTCTTCCACCGTCATATCCAGTACGTCGGCAATGGATTTTCCTTTAAACAGGACTTCAAGGGTTTCCCGATTGTATCGTTTACCCCTGCAAATATCGCAAGTAACATAGACATCGGGTAAAAAGTGCATCTCAATTTTTATGAGTCCGTCACCCTGGCAGGCTTCACAACGGCCACCCTTGACGTTGAATGAAAATCGACCCGGCATATAACCGCGTGTTTTAGCTTCTGGTAATCCGGCAAACCACTCTCGAATTGGCGTAAATGCGCCTGTATATGTGGCGGGGTTTGAACGTGGTGTTCGACCAATTGGGCCTTGATCAATTTCAATAATTTTATCAATATGCTCCAGACCCTCGATGATATCATGGGGAGCAGGGACCGCGCGGGCGTTATTCAGTTTGCGAGCAGCGGCCTTATATAGCGTTTCAATCAGGAATGTTGATTTACCACCGCCAGATACGCCTGTTACACATGTGAAAATTCCCAATGGAATTGAGGCTGTCACATTTTTAAGATTATTACCGGTGGCATTTTTCACCTTGATTTCCCTGCCTTTATTCCCTTTTCGTCGTTGTTCTGGAACGGCAATGGAAATCGCGCCCGTCAGATATTTACCGGTCAGAGATTTGTCACAATTCATTACTTTCGCGGGAGTTCCTTTGGCAATGATTTCGCCGCCATGAATGCCTGCAGCAGGCCCGATATCCACGAGATAGTCAGCGGAAAGAATTGCATCCTCGTCATGTTCTACAACAATCACCGTATTGCCCAGATCACGAAGATGACGCAAGGTGTCAAGTAGGCGAGCATTATCACGTTGATGCAATCCGATTGATGGTTCATCAAGGACATATAATACACCTGTCAGGCCAGACCCGATTTGTGAAGCGAGACGTATACGCTGGCTCTCACCGCCTGACAAGGTGCCCGAATTGCGGGATAGAGTCAGATAATCCAGGCCAACATCATTGAGGAAGCGCAGTCTTTCGCGGATTTCTTTCAATATCTGTCTGGCGATCGCATTTTGTTTTTCATTCAGTGTCTTGGACAGATTTTCGAACCAGTCCTGGGCCATACGAATTGAGAGTTCAGTGACTTCACTAATGTGTTTGCCGTCAAGTCTTACAGCTTTGGCTTCCGGCTTTAAGCGATGACCTCCACAGGCTTCGCAGAGGTTTGAAGACATATACTTTTCAATCTCTTCGCGTGACAGGGAAGAATTCGTTTCACGCCAGCGTCTCTCAAGATTTGGAATAACACCTTCAAATGTTTTCCTGGTTTTGTAGGTACGCAACCCATCATCATAGTTGAAATCAATTTCATTTCCAGCCGTGCCATAAAGAATGGCATGTTTTGCTTTATCGCCGAGATCACGCCAGATATCTGACAACTTGAAATTATAAGCCCGTCCTACAGCCTCTAAAGTTTGAGCATAGTAAGGTGAGGGGTTTGATGATTTCGACCATGGCAATATTGCACCGCCACGCAAACTGAGACTCTCATTTGGCACAACCATTTGTGGATCAACACCCTTTTCCGTACCCAGTCCATCACATTTGGGGCAAGCGCCAAAAGGATTATTGAAAGAAAACAGCCTTGGTTCTATTTCTTCAATGGTAAATCCAGATGCCGGGCAGGCAAATTTCGCTGAGAAAACCATCCGCTCATGGGTTTCATTTTTTGATTTATTGGCGGAACCTCCGCTAGATGTCTCACTATTGGGTAAAGGTTTGTCAGCCATTTCGGCGATCGCCAAACCTTCAGTCAGGGTTAGGCAGGTTTCCAGGGAATCTGCCAGGCGGGTGGCAATGTCTTTTCGAACCACCAGTCGGTCGACAACGACATCAATATCGTGTTTGAACTTCTTGTCTAGAACCGGGGCATCAGCAATTTCAAAAACAGTGCCGTCTATTTTAACCCTTTGGAATCCCTTTTTGGTGAGTTCTGCCAGTTCCTTTTTATATTCACCTTTGCGACCACGTACAATCGGTGCCATCAGATAAAGCCGGGTCCCTTCTTCTAATGTCAGGACGCGATCGACCATTTGAGAAACGGTCTGGCTTTCAATGGGAAGTCCGGTGGCTGGTGAATAGGGAATGCCAACTCTTGCATAGAGCAGGCGCATATAGTCGTAGATTTCAGTAACGGTCCCGACCGTTGAGCGCGGATTTCGTGACGTCGTTTTCTGTTCAATGGATATTGCCGGGGAGAGGCCTTCAATCTGGTCGACATCCGGCTTTTGCATCATCTCCAGAAATTGCCTGGCATAGGCAGACAGGCTTTCCACATAGCGACGCTGGCCTTCGGCATAGATAGTATCAAAAGCTAACGATGATTTGCCCGAACCGGAAAGGCCGGTAATAACAATCAATTTGTCACGCGGCAGATCAATATCGATATTTTTTAAATTGTGTTCGCGTGCTCCACGAACCGAAATTGTTTTTAACTGACTCATTTATCCAAAATTCCTGAATGCAGTGACAAATCCCAAAAAGTATATTTTCGCTGCATGTATTGATTTTCAAGTGATGCCGACGCCCATTTCGCATTCATTTCCAATTAGCACCATGATGCCCCTCAAACTGGCCGATGCATTTCTTATCCGACTCATTATATTACAGGCTTGAATTTTCAAATTCAAGAACATATAGTGAACATATGGAAATAGCTTGCCAGATTGAATGCTCTTTGAAACTCTTATGTGGATTAAGTAATCCCATGGGGTGAGTTTGCAAGCTCAATAGGGCAGTATACTGACAAAACAATGGCAGTTTGTGGGGTAATCCACAGCGATGTCATCGATTGGTCGAGTTTCGAATTTGAAATGGCTGATGGTGGCAGATTGTGAGAAGGTTTGGAGAGTTGATATGGCAGGTTCAGTTAACAAGGTAATTTTAGTTGGTAATCTGGGTGCGGACCCGGAAATAAAGCGAACTCAGGATGGTAGACCTATTGCAAATTTGCGTATTGCGACCTCAGAATCCTGGCGCGATAAAAATACTGGCGAACGGCGTGAGCGCACGGAATGGCACCGGGTTGTGGTGTTTAATGAAGGCTTGTGCAAAGTCATCGAGCAATATGTGAAAAAGGGATCAAAGGTCTATGTCGAAGGCGCATTGCAAACCCGCAAATGGCAAGACCAGTCCGGCGCAGATCGTTATTCGACGGAAGTCGTGTTGCAGGGATTTAACGGCAGCCTGACAATGCTCGACAGCCGCACAAGCGGCAGTCAGTATGGTGGTGACAATCAATACGGAAACCAGGACAATTCGCAGCAGGAAAATCCTGGATACTCCAAGGGCGGAACTGCCCCAATGGCGGGTGATATCGACGATGAAATCCCGTTCTAAACCTGATAGACTCTAGGGGATTGGGTTGAGTCAATTAAATACTGGTTTTTAGATATAATATTGGTCGATGTCGATTCAGATAGTTTTATGTTTCATTTATTTGATACTGACAGAAATAAACACCCGTAATTTTGTAAATGTTGGTAGTGAGCGACCTAGGATTTTCGCCTTATCTGCCAATTCTGATCAGTATTGCCTGGATCTTGTGGTGTCGTCCATAATTGAAAAGAAGATGGAATCTCAGGTGCAGATAGATCGCGCATCTGAGCAAAACGACAAACTGGAAACCGCCTTAGAATTAGCCTCTTACAATGGAAGTTCAGATGATTTGGTAACTGTGTTGGCGAAAGTATTTCAAGTGTCCCAACAATCTATGGAAACTAGAATAGGGTTTTTGGCCTAAAACTTACAATTTTTGTATTGTATCCAAATTTCTAAATCACTCTAAAGTCGGCACACTTGAATCTCTTTCTTTTTTCACACTCCTGACAAAACCGGTAAAGCCGGAAACCCAGGGTGTTTGTTGGGTGTTTCTGAAATGGCAGAAATTGGCCAGCAGGTTGCCTAGAATGATACCGTCATTGTTGCCGTCTATGCCATGACCGCGTTTGACCCTGTAGGCAAATTGGGTGTCCCTGGGAAGATTGTCGATACTGGCATGGTGAAATTCATGGGCCGGGACTGAAATTTTGCTCCAACGGTCGCTTAAATCTGGCCAGGGATGGTTTTTGGTCTTTTGCAGTTTAGTGTATCCTCTGCCTTGGGGTTTTTTGTGCATTTGGCAATCACCGGGTATAACACCGACCATTTTTGCGATTTCACCCTGATATTGGATGGATCGACCTAAATACATTAACCCGCCACATTCAGCATAGGTTGGCAATCCGTTTTTGATGGCGGATTTGATCTGATCTCGCAAATCCCGGTTGGCTTCAAGTTTTTTCATATGGGTTTCGGGAAAGCCTCCTCCAATGAACAGGCCATCGGTTTCAGGCAGGTGGCTATCATTTAGAGCTGAGAAAAACACTAGTTTGGCACCACATTTTTGTAACGCTTTAAGATCATCAGGATAATAAAAGCCGAAAGCCTCATCGCGGGCAACGGCAATGGTGATGTTCTCAAATTCGTTCGATGGTTCAGCATTTTTCAGAGTATCTGAAAGAATTGGATTACCTGGGCCGCACAGATTTGAGCGAGCAATTTCGAGCAGTGCATCTAGATTGATATTTTGCTCAACAGTGATTGCAAGTTGGGCAATTAACTGATCTGTCGATGCGTTTTCACTGGGGGTAGTCAAGCCGAGATGGCGTTCGCGAATCGATAGGTTACTATCCCGGCCAATTGTTCCTAAAACCTCAATATCACTATATGTTTCAATGGCTTTACGCAGTTTGCTTTCATGACGGATGCCGCCAGTATTATTGAGGATGATACCGGATATCTCAATGTGTGGATCGAAAGTGGAGTATCCGCGCAGGAGTGGTGCAACACCCCGAGTGATGCCAGCAGTATCCAGGACCAGGATGATTGGTGTCTTCAGCATTTTTGCCAATTGGGCATTGGAATCTGATCCCAAGGGGTCGACTCCGTCAAACAACCCTTTGTTGGATTCTATGATTGCCAAATTGGCTTTATCAGAATAATTGGCAAAAGTAGAAATGATTTCCGCGCTATTTTGAGTGTTGAAATCGAGATTGTAACATTCATTTCCTGACGCCAATTGCAGCCACAAAGGGTCAATGTAATCCGGACCTTTTTTGAATGTCGCAATCTTATGCCGACGGTTAGCGTAAGCTCTGGCAAGGCCAAGTGAAACTGTGGTTTTGCCGGAAGATTTGCGCGCAGCGGCGATTAGGAAATTGGGTGTCGAAGAGGAGTTGAAAGTAGCCATTGATGCTTATGCAGCAGCAGGAAGACAACTTCTGTCGCGATCATCCCACATTTGACGCGCCCGAAGTTCCGCTTCTTCAATTGTATTGACCAATCCCATGGTCTTAATTGTGATAGCCAATGTGCCGATGACTGCAGCGCTGGCATATTGGCTGGAAGTTTCTCCACGCCAATGGGCCGCAAGATCGGCAATATTCATTGATTCATCAGGTGCCTGCCTCGGCTCGTCAAGAATTGCAGGCCAGCGTTCCTCACTTAGGTCATTTCCATGAACATTCCACACCTCGCAGGTTTTCCCTGGCCGGCGTTCAGCTTCGCCTCCCTCACCGCGAAATACGCTGAGATGGGGCTGGTTCATCAGTATTCCGGCATTGGCATGAATATCCATGAATCCGCGATGAAAAATGCCGATCATTTCCACAGGTGCGTCAAGCGGGTTAATCATACGCGCGAAGGAGTGAACAGGAGAACGCAATCCGAGAATCGGTTTCAGTCCGATCATCGCTTTTAGTGGCTCCGAAATGGCCTCCAGCGGCATATAGGCAAAATTGTTTTTTGCCAGATTTTCAGCTACCTGTTGATAATTAACGCTGACCGGCACACCCAGTTCATTCAGACATTCTCGTGTGTAGACACGACCCGGTGTGTGCCATTCTGTTCCGTGCATGAACACCTTGTAACCATTGCGGGCCAACAAGAGCGCGGAGAGAATGTACCAGGGTAATTGTCGACGTTTTCCGGCATACGAAGACCAGTCAACATCTGCTTTGAGTTGTTCAGGTGGAATATCTTTTGGCAATTTTATCTGGTCTTTTACGGCCAAAGCAAATCCTGCAATTTCCTCCGGGGATTCTTCTTTTAGACGAAGCAGCATCAAAAAGGCTCCAATCTGTTCGCGCTCGGTCTCACCGCGCAATAGCATGCCCATTGCCTCACGCGATTCTTCAATCGTTAACGCCCGCTGTTTGGTTTTACCCCGTCCCAATATTGCGATGAATTTCGAAAATGGATGAATTTCTTGCATGGTGATTTCCGGTGATTGAGCCCAACACAGACGCCTTATTGAAATCAGGCAGTCACGCTTTTCGGCAAAAATGGCATAATTCGTAATAATATACCAGAAAGCAGCATGGCAATCGAGATGCCGGAGAGGCCAAGCAGTATTTCTGGCAGGGAAGGTGTATAGGAAACGATCTCTCCGTCCTGGAAAGAGGATGAAATTTCCATTCCGGGAAACAGTTCGATGGGATAGGCCTGACCACCGATGAGTATGACATAAATCTGGGCAATGCCACCTAGTAGCAACAAACCTGATATCCAGGCTAACTTGTTGATATTGATGGATTTATGCCAGATAACCATTAGAAATATGGGTGTTATTGTGCCAACAAAAATCTGACCTGCCCAGAAAATCAAAGTGTAGATATTGTTACCGGCCAACAGAAACTCTTCCAACGGATGGTATTGGGTGGCATAAAGTTTTGTCAGATGAAAAATGATGGTGATCAGCAATACACTGGCTGTGAATGTCATCAAGAGATTACGAAATCTGCTAATCATTTCAGTGCTAACGATAGTGGATTGGCTGGATTGCTGGACGATTTTTAAGATGACTACGGTGAATGCCAGGCCATAGACAAAAGATGATGCAATAAAAAGTGGTGCAAATAATGCGGAATCATAAGCGCTGCGGGCAACAATAAATCCAAATATTGACCCGGTACCTGCAGTCAAAACCAACCGCCATACGAAAGCCAAAAAGCCCACTGGTGGCGTAAATCTGTTCTTGTATTTTGCCATCATTGTATAGAGGTAGATGACGACAATGGCCATGAACCCGGTATAAAGAAATATATTCCAGGCAAATATGGACTTGAAATTATAGGTTGTCATGGCAATGATCAACCGATCAGGCCGTCCCAAATCCAATACCAGCACACTAAGACCGCCTATCAATAGTGACAAAGCGAGCAGTCCGGATAATCTGGCAAAGGGTTTATAGGGCTTTTTTGAAAATACACTCGATATAGAGGCCACATTTAATGCTCCGGAAGCTGCAATTATCAAAAAGATTGCAAAAACATGAGGCATTCCCCATACGATTTTATTACTCATTCCTGTAACAATATGGCCATAATGTTCCATATGCCATACGGCGGCCAACCCAACGACAATCACTGCCGCATGAATAACCATTGAAAGATCAAATGCTCTTCCGACGGTTTTTAGTGTAGAATAGTTGGTTCTTGCCATTTTACTGTCCGTTACCGGTCTATCTTAGAGATTCTGGTAGCGAACACCTGGATTTAACTCCAGGTCTTCGCGTATCTGTCTGGTTGCAAATTTGGCTACGCGTATGGAAATTTCGCTGTTCTCATCATTGAGGTCACCAAATATCAAAGCACCTTTGCCGTCATTTTCACAGCTTTCAACACAGGCTGGTTCCACGCCTTTATCGACCCGATGGACGCATAATGTGCAACTTTCCACTGTGCCTTTGCCGCGCGGCGCATGGGCGCGCTGGTCGTTCAAGGGTTCGTGAATGAATGAGCGGGCATTATATGGACAGGCTACCATGCAGTAGCGGCACCCGATGCATGAGTGTTTATCAACAAGAACAATGCCATCAGCGCGTTTGAAAGAAGCTCCTGTCGGGCAGACATCGACACATGGCGGGCTTTCACAATGCTGGCACATCATTGGAAAAGATGCTTGATAGCCAATGTCTGGCTGTTTGATTTCCAGCTTTCTGATCCACTGGGCATCTGTTCTTGGATCGCCATCCGGTTTCCAGCCGTTTTCTTTAGAACAGGCGGTGACGCAGGCGGTGCATTCGGGAGTACATTTGTTGACATCAATCAGCATTGCCCAGCGAACACTGGCACTGGCAGGTTCATTGGGGGCGCGCGCCGCAGCATGTGGATAGGCAAATAAAGTAACACCTGAACCCAGTGCGATGGTTGAAACACCAATGCCGGCTTTTTTCAGGAACTCGCGCCGGTTTGTGTCGATGAAGTTTTTATCGTGGGAATGATTGACCATCATTGGACCTCATTCAGATAGTTTAGCAGTTTGTGTATTTCGGTATCACCTGTAACCAAGATTTTGTTTTGGGGATTAACCGCTTGGGTGGTTCCCAGATCTAGATCCGGTGTAGTGCGATGACATTCAAAACAATCGAGTTTTACGGCTGTGTATTCATGACAGACAGAACAAAACTGACCGGGCGCATTGACAGGAATAAAACTGCCATCAGCTTTTTTGTCGGCATGGCAATCCACACAGGCGCTCAAGCTTGCGTCTTTCGTGCGAATGCCTTGACGTAAAGTTTTATCGCGTTTGTGGGTTAACAGGTGCATATGATTGCGGCGCATGAATTCGGTTGGTCTTATGCAGCCTTCGACATTTGTGGGTGTGTTGATAATTGGCGCTGGAACGCGTTCGCCACTCTGGGTTGGTCCGGACAGCAGACATATGAAAATTGTCACCATCGACCAAAGACTGGTATTTACAATTGTATTGAGCGTTGTGGCCATCATTCGCCTCAATCTCCAAGCCCCATTTTGATGTACCCTGAAGGGCAAACATCCGCACAGATATGACAACCGATGCATTTTGTGTAGTCTGTGTCTACATATCGACCGACGGTGTAGTCAGATTTCTTTACTTTAGAAATCGCGTCTTGCGGGCAGAAAATTATGCAATTGTCACATTCAAGACACATGCCGCAAGACATGCATCTTTCTCCTTCTTTTTGTGCTTGCTCTTCACTGAACGCAATAATCCGTTCTTCAAAATTACCCAGCACCTCATTGCCATCTATATGGACTTCATCACGTTTCGAGCGGGCAATATAATTGAAGTGGCCCTTGAACAGTTCATCATGGGCAATAATTTGTGAAGCGGAACGATCTTCGTAGTTGTGAATCGCATATTGATCATCACAGGTTCCGCGTTTGGGCGTGTCATCATTGTGTTGCGGATATTTCCCGCGCTGGTGCAATTCATCCAGCAGGTTGAAATGATGAACGTCAACTTTCGGGCGCTTTGTCGGTTCCTTCAGGTCCAGGAATTCACCAATTGTGTCGGCAGCGATTCTGCCCTGCCCAATTGCCGTCGTCAGCAGGTGAGGGCGCAAAATGTCTCCACCGGCAAAATGTTTGCTATGCCCCTTAACTGCATAGAAACCATCAACATCGATGAAGCCTTTACCGTTGTCGAATTCTTCAACACCGCTAAAATCGCCAAATTGACCAATGGCAGAAATAATAATATCTGCCTCGATCTGGCGCTCTGTGCCTGCTACAGGTATGGGGTTCATGCCTTCCATCGTGCAGTCACATACCTCCAGTGCGACAGCCAGTCCCATATCATCCTTGATTACTTTCAAAGGCATGGTTGAACCAATGATATCTACACCTTCACGAAGCGCATCCTCGCGTTCATGAGTTGCCGCTGTCATCAATTCGACCGGAAACAACGAAGTCAAAGTTGCGTTCATACCGTTGCGTGACAGGGTGCCGGTGACGTCATGGGACGTAAAGTCGATTGCTGTATCTGTTGGGCGTTCTTTTTCATTTGAATGAGTAATATGACCCAGACGCCTTGCCACTGATGCAACGTCAATTGAAGTATCGCCGCCGCCAACCACGACTACATTTTTTGCTGTTCCCTTTACCCAGCCTTTGTTGAATGCATCAAGAAATTCCACACCTGATATGCAGTTTTCTGTTTCATCCCAGCCTTCAATTGGAAGATCGCGGCCGCTCTGGGCACCGATCGCCCAAAATATGGCATCAAAATCAGCTTCCAGTTCAGATATTTTGATTGTTTCACCAATGCGGGTATTGAGCTTAATCTCACAACCCATTTCAACAACACGGTCAATTTCGGTGTCAAGCATATCGCGAGGTGTTCGGTAGCCCGGGATACCGTAGCGCATCATACCACCCAGCGCCTCATTGGCTTCAAAAATAGTCACTGCATGACCATCGATACGCAGGAAGTAGGCGGCTGAGAGACCAGCGGGACCACCACCGATTACGGCGATCTTTTTGCCGGTATCGGCGCCCGGGTCCTGCAGTTTAACATTATTTTCATTTGCCCAATCGCCGACATATTGTTCCACCGCGTTGATGCCGACATAATCATCAACTTCATTGCGATTGCAGCCATCTTCGCAGGGCGCCGGGCATACGCGGCCCATGGTCGCAGGAAACGGATTAGCCTGAACCATGCGCTGGAATGCATATTCCTGCCAGGCCATGCCTTCTACAGGTGGTTTATCCATGCCTCGGGCTATCGAAAGCCAGCCTCTGATTTCATGGCCGGAGGGACATGAACCCTGGCAGGGTGGCGTCTTGTGTATATAAGTCGGGCATTTGTGTGAGTGGTCCCCCTGAAAAATTTTTTCCTCCAGATCCCAATCACTGGCGGTCTCACCTTGCTCAAATTGCAACACGGTGTGCTTGATATCCCCGGTCCCTAAATCATCCATGTCTTTTGCCCTTGTTTTTGTCGTTTGGCGGATTGTCAATATTGATCAGTGTTCTATTCGTCATCGTCTTCTTCATCCGGATCAATTGCACCTGTTAAAATGATGGCATTGGAAACCATCTGATGAACCGAAAGGATACTATCGATTTCAAAGTCGTAGCCGGGCATGACCTTGGCAAACTGAGATTTGCAAATTGCACAAATGGCGGCCATATGGGTAACTCCGTTCTCCTCACGCGCATTGCTGAGCGCTTTCATACGCGGAGAAGCGCCTTTCTTGCGTAAATCCAACAAATCATCCGTCAGCAATCCACCACCACCGCCACAGCAAACAGTTTCTTTTCTGATGGTGTTTTCTTCCATATCGAAATAATGGTTGCAGGTGGCCTTCAAAATATCGCGTGGAATTTCAAACTGATCGCCGGGCTTATCACCCATCCCCGATCCGCGTGCTACGTTACAACTGTCATGGAATGTTAAACGATATTCATCATTTTTGGATTTATCGAATTTGATAATATCGCGCTCGATCAAATCCCAGGTATATTCGCAGATATGCTGGGGAACCGGATATCTGGAATCAAGAAAATCAAAAGGGCCGGCAAGAGTATTGAGGAAGGAATAAGCGACGCGCCAGGCGTGACCGCATTCTCCAAAAATGATGCGTTTGACACCAAGTTCTTCTGCAGCTTTTCTGATCCTGAGGGATACCTTGCGCATATTCTCATAAGAGCCGATGAACATGCCGAAATTGGCCGCTTCCGAAGCCGTGGTCGACATTGTCCAGGACGCACCGGCTTCGTGGAAAACTTTGGCATAGCCCAACAGGCCATCAATATGGGGTTCTGCAAAAAAATCAGCGCTGGGTGTTACCAGAAGAATATCTGCCCCTTTAATATCCAGCGGCATTTTGATTTCCAGACCAGTTTCATCTTCCAGGTCTTCTTCAAAATCTTCCAGTGTGGCTTTCATTGCCTTGGCTGGCATACCGAGATTGTTGCCGACTTCGTGCACTTTGCCGATTATTTCGTTGCAGTATTTTTGTCCCTTACCAACGGTGTCGAGAATTTCACGTGCTGCCATGGAAATTTCTGCAGTATCAATACCATAAGGACAATACACCGAGCAGCGTCGACACTGGGAGCACTGATGAAAATAACTATACCATTCGTCCAGCACTTCAATGGTCAGATCACGAGCACCAACAAGTGCGGGTACATATTTTCCAGCGGTGGTGAAATAACGGCGATAGACAGATCTAAACAGGTTCTGTCGAGCGACTGGCATATTTTTTGGGTCACCAGTTCCCATGCCATAATGACATTTGTCTGCGCAGGCGCCACATTTAACACATGAATCCAGAAATACCCGCAAGCTTTTGTATTTGCTGACTAAGTCTCCCATTTTGTTGATGGCTTTGTCATGCCAATCATCAACCAGTTCTCCCGGGAAACCTAGTTTTTCCTGATGAACGGGACTGGCTTCATAGGAGTGGGATTGGGACATACAACCGGGAACCAGATCTGCCATATCTAAAGGATCTAAATATGGGGTAACCGGATCGGCTGGCCGATTGTTATTGTGGATCCGGTTGGTTGGGTTGATTGTTTCCGGCACTCTTTTTGTCGTCCTTAATTTGTACTATTTTTCCATATCAGCTGCCCAGGCAACGATGTGGCGTTTTTCGCGAGCATTATCGACCTGGTTCAAGGTGGGCGAGAAGAAAATTCCGGGTGCATGCAAGAGTTTTGAAAATGGGAAGATAATCATCAAAACTGCAACTAGTAAAAGGTGGACTAACAAGGGTAAATCGGCTGGTATAGGCTGCCAGTCAAATACCATCAATCCCAGGAAAAACTGTTTAACGGCAACAATATCTGTGTGGGCGCCAAATTTCATCGAGTAACCCGAGGCTCCAATGGTGATCAGTAATATTAACATCAGATAGTCGGAGGGTGCAGAAATATATCGCATCGCGGTCAAGATCATGCGTCGGAGCAGAAGGCCAGTCAGGCCAATGAGCATGGCAAATCCGGCATAAATTCCAAAGGGTTGAATTAATTCAACCCAGAACCAGACGGGTTGGGTAAAATAACGCAGGTGGCGCAAAACGACCAGCAGTAAGCCTGCATGAAATAATATGCCAAAAAACCATATCCATTTATTGGACCTAAACAGCGTTTCAAAAAAGGCCACTTCGCGAAACATGCGAAAGGCAACCCCCCATAGTGTTCTGGCAGCTGACGGGGTTGGAATTTTAAGCGGGGCAGGTGTCGATGCGAATTGATAAATGCGGATACCCAGACCACCGATCAGACTGAGGGTGGCCAAATAGAATAAAACTGCATAAAAACTCGTAAGCACCTTTTCCTCCCGGACCAAAAGTCGGTTTTGACAATATGAGTTGTCACAATGCCAGCTTCAAATTGCAGGCTCTCTACAAATGCAGCGAACACCATCAGGAAAACTGGCTTAGCCCAACGGCCAGTTTTCTATTCTTCATGGCGAAACTCGCCAGGTAATCATTCAGCCACTGGCTGGCTAACCAAATCGCTTAGATACATCCCGTTGGCTTTGGCAGGCCGGCGATCTTACAGGCTTGTTTGGCTGGACCATAGGGAAACAATGTATAAAGATATTTGTTCGATCCTTTTTCCTTGCCCATGGTTTTTTTCAAAGCCTTGACCAGAACACGGATGGCGGGTGCGATCTGATATTCGTCATAGTAATTTCGAAGGAAATTAACCACTTCCCAGTGTTCATCATTCATTTCGATGTTTTCGTCTTTCGCCAATACAACAGCAAGATCTTCATTCCACTGAGAAAGATCAGTGAGATAGCCTTCTTCATCATGTTCTATCGTATTGCCGTTCAATTCATATGCCATAGTCAGTCTCCTTGATCATTGATTGAAATCAGGCCTATTGGTGGCCCGGTTATTCAAATATTGTTAAAGCCAGGAATTCACCGCATCATTTTGTGCGACGAGGTCTACAAAGCCATCATAATCCACCAGTTTTACGCCATCGGAGACTCTATTCTTATCGAAGCCTCGCGCCGCCAAATCAGCTTTCAAACAGTAAATATCCGCATCGCTGCTGGAAGTCAAAAGCGAAAATTCTGTACCTGATAACGCTCCATATACACCATCTTCAATCAATAATATTGCATCGTCAGAATTGGCATGATTGAGACAGCTCCTCAGATCATTTTTTTGAAAAGGCGACTTGTTCACCGTGTGTAAAATGCTCATTTGGTTTCAATCCTAAAAACTTAATATGACATCCTGATTGCCAAGAAGTGTTTTCATCTCCTGACGAGAGACCAGTTGAATAGAAGGTTTTTCCTCCCAGTCATCGTCTTCATCTTCCCAGGTCAGTTCCATCAAATCGTCAGAACTTAAGCCGCGTTCATCAAGAGATTCTTTTTCGACAAACAGCTTGTTGACATCATAGTCGCCGAGAGCCCTGAAGGCCGGTGAGAAATTCTTGACACCGATGTCAGTGGTATTTTGGTTCTTAACGAGCTGAAACACGCCATCATCAATAAAAGCCAATGATACATCCTGATCAAAGGCAGCGCCAATCAAAACGACTTCCAGGGATTCAAGAGCGTAAATAGTTCCGTAAGGTGCTTTACGATTCACATACATGAATTTTTTGATTTTGCCGTCTGCTTCCTGTTGCATTTCCTCACTCATATTAAATCATCCTAATCGCCAAATGTAACGGTTCGGTCGGCTTCAATACCCGCTTCAATCAATTGCCCCAGTCCTGATATCCTGAATCCATCAATAACATTACTCGCATCTTTGCCCTGACGCTTGGCTTCTTTTTCATCAAGAATTCCGCGCCGTTGCGCAGCGGCGATGCACAAAACCAAATCCAGTTGATTGTCTTTGCCGAGTTTTGCCCAATTATTGGGTATATGGCGGTCATCCTGCGGGGGGACTGCCAGTTTGGTGCCATTATTGACCCCGTCATGGTAAAAGAAAACCCGCACGATTTCATGGCCTTTTGCCAAGGCAGCCCTGGTGAATTGAAATGCCGTATCTGATGCCTGATGGGTGTAGGGACCCTCATTCACAACAATTGCAAATTTCACTTTCTGGTTCTCCCGGGAACAGGTTGATTGTATTATCATATTCAAATATATGAATAATACAAGGTTTTTCAACAACAAGCGGCTAAATATATCTTGGAAACATTCCAAGGGGAATTATTCTGGTCGATATTATCCACGGCCTGAATTATCAAAAATGAATATGGGTCGACATATTCATGGTGTTTCTTGCTCCTGTCCAGGTGTCCAGGTGATGCTTGGTGAAAGCAAGGCCGGTTTTTTCAAAAAACCGGGGCCAGCCAATGCGTTCAATCCACTCACCCAGGCGTTCCCAGTCACGCGCATTTTCCTTATAAGTATAGAGGATTTTCATGACGATTTCCTCCACTTCCGGCCAGCGCGGTGGATTATTGGGCAGGTTTGCCACGACCAGTTTATGGAAAGTCGGTTTGGAACGGGCATTGGAATGTTTGCCACCAACCCAGATTGCAATTTTCGTCGATTCTTCACTGTTGATCTGCATTGGCGGGCAGGGTGGATAACAGGCACCACAGCAAATACATTTCTTTTCATCAATTTCCAGCGAAGGTTTGCCATTGACCATGGCCGGACGGATGGCGGCAACGGGGCAACGGGCAACAACAGAAGGACGCTCGCAGGATGCGGAAACCAACTCATGGTTTATTTTTGGTGGCTTGGTATATTGCACATTAATAGCAATATCACCTTGGCCACCACAGTTAATCTGACAGCATGAAGTGGTAATACGCACCCGGTTTGGCATCTCTTCGCGAACAAATTCTGTATGAAGTTTGTCCATTAGACTTTTAACAACACCTGAAGCATCTGTCCCGGGAATATCACAATGCAGCCAACCCTGAGTATGCGAAATCATTGAAACGGAATTGCCTGTGCCGCCAACAGGAAAGCCCTCAGCTTCTAACGCCTCAACGAGCGGATCGACCATTTCAAACTTTGACACCATGAATTCAATATTGGCGCGAGTGGTAAACCGCACATGGCCTTCGGCATATTTATCACCGATGTCACAAAGTTTGCGAATGGTAAATACATCGCTCTGGCGTTGGGTGCCGGCACGCACTGTGTAGATTTCATCGCCGGTTTTTGAAACGTGGCGCAAAACACCTGGGCGTGGACGGTCATGCCAGTCCCAGTTACCAAAGTTCTTTACCATGACCGGATGCATATATTGAAACGGGTCAGGTACGCCTACTTCGTCAGGCAGTCGTGGAGTGGGTGCTGTCTGGTTCATCTTTATCTCAATTCCTGTCTGTTCTTGCCTGAATGTGGCCGCCAATATTATTCAGCGGCTACAACCAGTCCGGCCTCACGGGCTTTGCGTTCAAAATATTTTGCAGATTCTTCATCAAAATCATCTGTGCGAACATAGCTTGACGTGCGCGGGTGATTGACCATATTGGGGTCAGGATCAACTTCAAGCGCTTCCAGGAAAGCTGGTAATCCGATACGATCTATTGTCTCGCCGATACGTTCATGTTCAAGCGCGTTTTCGGCAAAGAAATCCATACATTCACCGGCAAATTCCACCAGTTCCTCGTAGTCTTCATCGGTTTCAAGCTTGATAAACGGCTTGATCACTATGCCCATCAGATCTCCGACCTTCAAAGAACGTTTGCCGCCGATCAGAATTGCTGCACCTTTGTCATCACCAGGAGAAAGAGCCTTTTTCATGACATTGATGCAGTGCATGCAGCGAACACAGGATTCATTATCGATTTCCAGTGTATTATCATCATTGAGGCTCATCGCCCGTGTCGGGCACATGTTGATAACTGAATCGTTGGCATATTTTCTGCCGACTTCCTCAACATAGACTTTCACCTCGTCCTGATTGATCTTGATATCATCACGCCAGGTGCCGATGACAGCAAAATCTGCCCGGTGAATGGCATTGACGCAATCGTTAGGGCAACCGGAGAACTTGAACTTGAATTTATAGGGCAGCGCAGGGCGGTGCATTTCATCAAGAAACTCATTAATTGTTTCGCGATGTGCCTTTTGTTCGTCGTAACAGGAGTTTTCACACCGCGCATGGCCAACACAACTCATTGCTGTGCGCAATGCCGGACCGGCACCGCCGAGGTCAAAGCCGATCTTGTTCAATTCATCAAATGCCGGTTGCACAGCTTCAGTTTTGCATCCCTGGAACATGATGTCCCCGGACTGACCGTGAAAGGCAATCAGACCTGAACCATGATCTTCCCAGATATCGCACATTTTGCGTAGTACATCGGTGGTGTAGTGAAGACCTGCCGGGGGCTGAATGCGTAATGTATGAAATTCTTTTGATTCCGGGAATTTCTCTGCAACTTCGGAAAAACGCGGAATAATACCACCACCATAACTGAATACTGAAACTGTGCCACCCTTCCAGTAACCCAATTTGTTCTGGTAGGAATGCTCAAGCTGACCGAGCAAGTCATTCATCATGTCCTTGTTTTTGGAATCATCACGATCGCGCAGTTGCTTAATGCCGGTGATAAAACTTGGCCAGGGGCCATCTTCCAGTTGATCAAGATTTGGGGTGGGGTGTTTGGGTTTTTCAGTCATTTGATATTACTTCCCTAAATATCATCGTCAGAAATATTATAACACAAAACGCATATCTGGACTTTCCAGCCACCTGAAATCAGCGGTCGGAAACCTGTTTCACAGGCCCGTCACTACTCATAACTGAGCCATCCTTGATGCCAATTACAATATTACATCATGAGATTGCTCAAATTTTGGGAAATAGTCCACAAAAGCTATATTTCAGAACAATATATTGTAAAATTCAAACATTGCAATGTGTTAGTTTTAGTGCTTCATTTTGACCAGTGAATCAAAACGATGTGGCCCTATTATACTTTGGTATTTCCTGACTGGAAATAGCGAGACGCGGGTTTGTTTGAAGAGCGCATCAATTGAAAATTCGGCAATTGGGCGGCGATATAGCAGGGTGGATTATTGACGTGGGCAAAATATCCGACGATACATCGTTTCGATATCAGGATGTCTTTGTGGCTGGCCATGAACGTGCCTATCAGATCTGGCGGGAGCAGAAACTGGCTGATTGGGCACAATTATCGCAAAAGAAAATAATTGTGTTAGACAGTATTTCCAAACTGGACCGGTCAGAAACCCCGCAAATCCTGGAACAGTGTAATGCACATAATTTTGCAATTTATCAGCTGAATGATGCTATATCTGAAAAAGAATTACGACCATCATTAATCAAATTTTGCAAATCAATGGGATTGAACCGTGCTGAAATTCACCGCTCACAGGCAAGCGATGGTATTGTCTCGATCCAGGTGGAAAAACACGCTATTGGCACCGGCTATATCCCCTATTCGAACAAATCACTCAGTTGGCACAGCGATGGTTATTACAATGGCGCCTCGAAGCGGATTCTGGGCATGATCCTTCATTGTGTACGCGATGCCAGTGAGGGTGGGGTAAACGAATTATTAGATCATGAGATCGCCTATATTCGCCTGCGTGATATTAATCCGGCTTATGTCACAACTCTGATGCACAAGGAAACAATGACAATTCCGGAAAATACTGATGAGCGCAGTGCCTATCGCCCGCCCAGTATCGGGCCGGTGTTCTTCTTCAATGAGGTTAGCGGACGTCTTCAAATGCGCTATAGTGCCCGAGGTCGAAATATCATCTGGCGCGATGACGATGAGACAACAAAAGCACGTGCCTTGCTGAGTGAAATTATGGCTGACGATCCAATGATAGTGCGTCACAAATTGCAACCGGGGCAGGGTGTAATTTCGAATAATATTCTGCACAACCGGACAAAATTCAGCCATCGTGATGATGAATCTTCAACGTCGCGCTTATTATATCGAATTAGGTATCTGGATGCAGTGAATGCAACTAATTCGAACTCGATGGAGGCAAACCAATGAGCAAACTTAGCGATTTTATCATTACCAATCCACAGGTGGTCAATTTTGAAGAACTCAAACATGTGATTGCCACAGCGGCCAAAAACGGTGTTTTGCAAATTGAGATGGATATCAAACCAGACTATCGCAATACACCGCGCAACTGGGCGTGGGTTCTGGAAGATGTATTCATTCGCGGAGAAGTGTAATGGATGGTGAAACGACGACACCAATTGCCAAGTGGGATTTGGCTTTCGCAAAAAAGGCCAGCCTGAAGGATGTGGGTTATGAAAGCGGTATGCATTTGTTGCGTATGACCGTTCGAGAGGGCAAACGCATCACCGATGTGAATTTTCATGCGGAAGCGGCGCTGGAAATTGGCGAAGCGATGATCGAATGGGCAAAAACACATCAGGAATGAGTGGCGTTGATCCAGGGTAGAATCCATAATCTGCTAGGTATTGGATGACAGAAAGGCGCCGATTTTGACCGATATGACGGTGCCGCAATTTGACTTATTAGCAATCAAGACCACATGGCCCGTTCAAGTCATTCAGACAACTTCTATTTTGTGTGCACAAAATATGGTATACCTACATTGACCAAACCGTTTTCGCAGGCGTTCGCGGAATAACAAACTGCTAGCAGTCTGTCGGACTTGCACAATCACTGTTAACAAAACTGGATATTGGTCCGATTTTTCGCTCATTTTCGTTAAATATTCCCGATATTCGCCTCAAATGATTCCGTGTAAACAAGAAGCGGTCTAGACAGAATTTCCTTTCGCTTCGGATCATAACCAATATCTGAGTGAAAGATTGCCATGTCGCGCTTTGCTTGTGGCACCAATACCAGTCAGCAAAACGCACCTGGCCAAAATCTTCAGGATGCCGGTCATATGAGTCAATATCTGCGCAATTTGGTATTGCGCAGAGTGCGATTCTGATTGACGCTTTGGCTATATTTGGGCAAATGAAAGTTCATGTTGCAAAAATGAGAATATTCGAATGGACCATTTGCCGATCTTTCTTGATTTGAAGGACAAAAAAACACTTGTAACCGGTGGGGGTATGACCGCTGCCCGACGAACCGAGCGGGCACTGGAATGCGGGGCAAAGGTATTTTTGTTCGCTGATGAATTGGGCACAGAATTAGAAACTTTGGCCAACCATCCTGATTTCACCCATCTGCGACGACCACCCGACGATGAGGACATGATCGATGCGGTTGTGGCATGGGGAGGGTCGGAGGATGGTGATGACCAACACCTTTTAGAACTGGCGCGGCGACACAAAATTCTCGTTAATATTGCTGACGTGATTGAGGATTGTGATTTCATCACTCCATCCATTGTTGATCGAGATCCGCTGATTGTCGCCATCTCGACGGGAGGGGCTTCTCCCATTCTGGCACGCACTATACGCGCCAGACTCGAAGTGCTGCTGCCCGCTACTTATGGTGATCTGGTGCGTTTTGTTGGCCGCTTTCGTGATAAAGCCATGGGCAAACTTAAGACAGGTAGCGAACGATTGCGATTCTGGGAAACGGTCTCAACAGGACCGGTAACTGAACTGTTTTTGGCAGGAGATGAGGCTGGAGCGACAAAACAGTTCGAAAGTGAACTGGAAGCGGCCGTCACTGGTGCAACGCGACCACGTTTGGGTGAAGTTTATCTGGTTGGAGCGGGGCCGGGTGACCCGGATTTGCTGACTTTCAGAGCATTACGATTGATGCAACTGGCTGATGTCGTTGTTCATGACCGCCTGATCGGTGAAAGTATCATGAGTCTTGTTCGTCGTGATGCGGACCGAATTTATGTTGGCAAGATGCCCAAACAGCATGTTGTGCCGCAGGAAGAAATCTCGCAAATGCTGGTGCGGTTGGCGAAAGAGGGCAAGCGGGTTTTGCGCCTGAAGGGCGGTGATCCTTTCATCTTTGGTCGCGGTGGCGAAGAAATTGAAGCGCTGGCAGCGGAAAGAATTCCATTTCAGGTGGTGCCGGGGATAACAGCTGCCTCGGGCTGCTCGACCTATGCAGGTATCCCGCTGACCCATCGTGACCATGCCCAGGCTTGTGTTTTTACCACAGCACATGGTCGTGATGGGATGCTGGATGTCGATTGGGAAGTGCTGCTTCGACCCAATCAGACTGTTGCCATTTATATGGGGCTTTCCAATATCCAGCATCTTTGCAAAGGTTTTATTACCCGCGGCGCAGACCCGGACCTGCCGGTCGCCGTGATTGACAAGGGCACACGTGCGGATCAACAGGTGGTGATTGCCACCGTATCAACGCTGTGCGAAAAAATGAAAGACGAGCAACTGGAAGGGCCGGCAATGATTGTTATCGGCACGGTAGTAAACCTGCGTCAGAAATTGTCCTGGTACAAAACCAAAAGTGGCATCATGCATGCCAATTATGATTCCAGTGATGCTCGGGAGTGGCTGCCGGAGCAGAGCTAGGTTGGGTGAAGTTATTTGCGAATTTCCAATTTGGCAAGAATGCCAAGTGTATAAATACATCGAAATTCTCTGAACTCAAGGGATTTTGTGTTTGGAAAAGCTGGTATCGCAAGATCGCAGGAAATATCCTGTTTTTCTACCGTGCCCCAGTTGCCAGAATCAGAAAATCCCGAATACAATTTTCCATCAAAATATATATCAATTTTGTATCTAACAAATTTATCGACTGGACCAAATATCAAAGAAGCCGAACTGGTTTTAGTAATAGGCCCAATTTCGAAATGACCATTTGGGTCAGTTGTAACAGATTGCACTTTGGAGATATCTGAGCCAGTCAGATTCACCAACGCGCAATTGGACGCAAGAATTGGATGTTTGCAGGGTCTGAGCGCGGTGGCAAAGCCATGGCTATCGCCTTCGCCCAGATTGAAACCGCCAAACTCAATGGTGTCGATCCTCAAGCCTGGTTGACAGATGTCCTCAGCCGGATCGCAGATCACAAGATTAACAGGATTGACGAGCTGTTGCCTTGGAATTATCTTTCGGATGAATGACCAGTAGGACGCTTACCAATGAATTGCATTATTAATTGCACCAGAGCCTGCTTGTTTTTAGATTTGAGATATCTCAATTTCGTTTATAAATTTACCAGTTAACGCTTGCCTACTGCTGACAAATCAACAGTGTGCCCATGGCCAAGGTTCTAATTTTACCATGAACGATTGTTTTCATGGCCTAAAACTCCTCCCAGGAGTTATCTTCAACAGCCACCGCAGCATTACCATTAAAGGAGTTTGCTACCTGGCGGTTCAGGGCGCGGGCCGGTGATGGCTGCGGGGTGTTTTGCGCACTCGCCACTTCCGGTCGCTGGCTCATGCCGGATTTCCCGGTATTGAATTCCCTGAGCATACCATCAATCTTGATCACTTCCTCACTCAGTGAATGACTGGCAGCCGTTGATTGCTCCGCCACAGCCGCATTTTGCTGCGTACCCTGATCAATACTATTCACCGACTGGTTGATTTCCTGCAGCCCAAGCGATTGCTCGCTAGCAGCCGCAGCAATCGACACGACATGATCATTGATCTCTTTCACCGAAGATACAATGACCTCAAGTTCCGCACCGGTTTCATTGACCAGTGAAGCACCGGCTATGACATCCTCACTTGATGTGGTGATCAATTTGCTGATTTCCTTGGCCGCATTGGCAGAACGTTGTGCCAGTTCGCGAACTTCCTGGGCAACGACGGCAAAGCCTTTACCTGATTCACCGGCACGGGCGGCTTCAACACCGGCATTCAACGCCAACAGATTGGTCTGAAAGGCGATGTCATCAATCACACCAATGATGTTGGCGATTTCATCAGCTGATTTTTCAATCTTGCCCATGGCAGAAATCGCCTGTTTGACGATTTCACCGGATTTTTCCGCATTGCCCTTGGTGGTGGCAACCAGATCACTGGCTTCTTTGGCACTTTCGGTTGAGGTTTTCATTGCCGTGGTGGTTTCTTCCAGTGCAGCTGCTGTTTCCTCAACCGCTACAGCCTGTTGTTCAGTACGTCTGGCAAGGTTGTCAGCGGCTGTATGGATTTCTTTAGAACCCGAAAGAATTTGGCCGGAAGCGGAACCAATATTGTTGATGGTCGAGGAAAGTTCTTCAATCGAACGGTTAAAATCATCTCTCAGTGAATGATAGGCATCGGGCAGTTCTTTGGTAATCCTGTGCCCCAGTTCTTTTGCTGCAATGGCTGACATTGCCTCACCAAACACATCATTGACCAACTGACGCTCATTAGAAATTGCTTCCTGCTGTGCTGCCTTCTCGCGTTCTTCGCTAATTTTCTTTTGTTCAGCCTTTTCGGACTCCATCTGCTTGTTGTGTATGGCATTGTCCTTGAATACCTGGACTGCAATCGCCATCGCACCAATTTCATCCTGGCGGTCAGCCGATGGAATTTCCTCATCAAGATTGCCATCAGCCAGCGATTTCATGGCTGAGGTCATTTGACCTATAGGCCTGGCAATGCCTCGTCCTACATAAACACCAATCACAACCAACACGGAAATGCCAATTAGCAATCCAATCAGCAATGCATTGCGAAGTTCATAAACCTCTGCAAATGCCTCTACGATGTCTATCTCAGCAATTACTGCCCAGGTTGTGCCTTTGAATTCGATCTGATCAAAATTGGCCAAAACATCAACACCGCGATAGTTTTTACCAATCAAACTCCCAGCTTCTCCCGAAAACGCCTTGCGCACCTGCTCTGTATCAACTTTTCTTTTCAGGATTGTAGATTCTTCAGAAAAACGGGAGTCACTGCGCATTAATTTGTCAGCTCCAATCAGGTAGGTCTCTCCGGTTTCTCCCATGCCTGTTTTCTGCTGCATCATGGTATTTAATTTTTCCAGCGGCATCTGGAAGGCGAGAACACCTATATATGTTCCTCGAGCATCAAACATCGGTTTGGATATGAAACTCGCAGGCGCGTCATTGCTGGGAGCATAGGGCTTAAAATCGAGAAATGCGTTGAATTTCGGATTTTGACTATTTTTATGCGCTTCCTGGAAAGCCTTTCCCAAATCACTGCCAGCCCACTGGCCTGTAACAAGGTTAGTCGCGTAGTCAAGTTCCTTAAATACGGAGTAGACCAGGTTACCTTTTGTATCAAAAAGAAATATATCATAATATCCACGGTTTCTAAGGAAAGATCGCAGATAAGGATGATATCTCAAGTGATAGTAACTGTAATTGGAACCATCCTGCCCAGCATCTAGATTTTCTTTCTGACCTAATGGGTTCGGATTTTCGGTAATATAAATTCTTTGCAATGTTTCCTGAGGATTACCCTTAACTACGTTCCATGCTCCAACAAATGCTTTCAGCGCTTCTTGAATTGTCGGATTTTCAGCCTGAACATTCAAATCACCCTCAATTGCATCAAGCCAATTTCCAAGGGCCAATTTGCGGTCGTGCAAAACTGCGTCTAATTTGTTTGCGACTTCGAGTTCAATGGCGCTCTCAGCCTTGAAATAGCTGAATATCCCTGTCGTTGATACAGCGATAATTGCAATAGCAATAATAATGGCTGGTATTTTTTTTGCTATTGATAGTGAATTGAGCATCTTGGTCCCAATGAATTTTGCAAACCTTTTGCTGATCGGCCAACTACATATGCAACTACAAAACAGCAGTGAGCGGTAGGTCGTGCAAAAGTTCTAGCGTGATTATTGATGTCGAATTAATACCGAAACGGTGGCGGGGTATCATACCGGCGGATTGTCTAAATCCGCGCCACGGTGCAATAGCTTTTAATCAAATGGATGAATTAACAGTTAACAGAATGATAATGATTTCATTTTGCCATCCAATAACAGCAAAAACCAGATTTATAACAGTTAACAAAGTGCATACGGGCGAAGCAGACGTCAATAAACTGACAAGGGAAATGCAAACACTCACCCGTTACATCTTCGTTGCAGAATAAATACGGTACAAAAATTTAAGCGAACCCAGAGCGCGTCATGCTGTAGATCAATATCGACATATTTTTGCTGTTCCCTTCTATTGGCTTTTCTGGCGGAAATCACCCTACAAGGCAAGCTCTGAATTGACAGAAGCAATAATATGAGGATCGAGGGAAACCCCCTCCTCCTGCATACAGACCTGAATGATCTCAAACAGATTTGACGCGGTTGGATTGCCCTTTTCACTCAATGAGCGCATGAGGTTTTTATCGACCTTGCCTGTTCGCCGTGACAATTCAGGAAAGCCGATTGTTGCATGCACATAGTTGCGCAAGAGCAAGCGCCCCTCGTCTGCTTTGCCTGAAAACAAGGCCCTGATGGCATCTTCCAATATTTCATTGGCAAAATATGGGTCACGATCTGCAATCGCTTTCAGGCTGTCTTTAAATGGTATTGTGGGCATGATCGTTTCCTTTCTAATGCTGTTTTTCGGCTAAATAATTGCGCCATAACTGTTTGGCTTTGGCAATATCTGCGCTCTGACGCTTCTTGGTGCCACCATGGAGCAAAATTACAAGCCGATCACCTTCACGGCCTAGATAGATACGATAGCCTTCACCAAACGGGATTTTTATTTCTGAAACACCACCACCAACAGATTAAGAAATAGCGTCTGCAATATTTAGAGCTCTAGCGGAACATGGTTTTGCAGGAAGTAGAAATGATGACAGAACAGGGCAGCAGGACAGTAATGCATCTGTTAAACAATTTAATCCAGAAAACATTCAGAATACAGAAGGTTATATGGAAAACAAAAAGGCAGGAGGCAAAGTAAATACCAATAAGGTTATGAAAAAACAACAAGTAATAAACCCGGGCAAAAAGAATTAAAT
>JAAENI010000088.1 GCA_024224595.1 Hyphomicrobiales bacterium | reverse complement strand
GGCAGAACTTTCAACAATTTCAGAATCGGTACCTCATGGGCAAATGACGCCGGGTATTTAAAGGGACGCATAACAGATTTCCGGATTTGGACCAGGGCGCGTACTTTGGAAGAAATTCAAGCTGATTTCAGGAAAAGATTACGCGGCGATGAAGTTGATCTGTTTGCTTACTGGCCTTTAAAGGAAGGGTTCGGCAACACGCTTTCCGATGAAACACCTAATAATCACTATGGGATGCATGAAAATGGAGTTTGGATAAAAACTGATGATTTGACGATTTCAAAGCCTGATGAAGAAGGTCGCCCGGATGCTGGTATAATCGAGGAAGGTCCGCGTGACCAGTTCAGGGCAGCCCTTGGTTTTGACGGAGATGATTTTGTCCATATGCCCGGATTCGAATGGCCGGTCGGCGAAAATCCGGTTACTGTGGAGTTCTGGCTATACGTGGATCAATATCGTGTAGGCTCGGCATTTAGCATGGGTCTTTGCAACAACCCCAATCGCTTTCAATTTCATCCGGCTTATACTGATGCAAAATCGTATTGGGATTATGGGCACACCAGTTATAATGGACGTGTCATAGTTACGCAGTCCGATTGGTATTTATTGGGCAGGTGGACACATTTTGCACTGGTATCCTATGGCAATACGAGCGGTTTGAGAGCCGTTTATTTAAACGGCGGACAAAACAAGGTAATAAATCAGGATTCTGTAGGACCGGTTGTGAAACTTACAGGATTATGGCTCGGAAAATGGCTTTTTAGCACTTTTATCGGTAAACTGGCTGATTTTCGAATTTGGAACAGGGTCCGGCCGGAGGTGGAAATCAAAAGGGATATGAAACGCCGTCTGACTGGTGATGAACCTGGCCTGGCGGGGTATTGGCCCTTGAACGAGGGGAGTGGCCTTAAAATTTATGATCATACTCCGAACCAGAATCAT
>JAAENI010000087.1 GCA_024224595.1 Hyphomicrobiales bacterium | reverse complement strand
TTGTTCGACTTACACCGAACGGAGAATGTTGTTTGAAAGATCTTCTGACCTTGTTCAAGATTTTAATGATCATCATATCAATACATTGTCCGGTAAGAATCAACTGAACTAGACGTGAGTTCTCACATCTGGCTGCATTGGTTCACATTCAATGAAGCACCAATAATATATTTATTTTGACAGATTTGCCAGCTGTTCGAGGATTGCATCGCCCATTTCACTGGTTGTAAGAAGTTTGTTGCCTTCCGTCATGATGTCCGCTGTTCGAAGTCCATTTTGAAGTACGTCTGAAATAGCATTTTCAGCAATATCAGCTTCTTTGGTCATGTTGAAGGAATATCGAAGGCACATGGCGAAACTTGCAATCATGGCAATTGGATTCGCTTTACCCTGACCGGTAATATCCGGAGCAGACCCGTGTACCGGTTCATACAATGCTTTTCTCTTTTTTGAAATTGGGTCCGGGGAGCCAAGAGAAGCGGAAGGTAACATTCCCAAAGATCCTGTCAGCATAGCTGCGATATCGGACAACATGTCCCCAAACAGATTATCAGTGACAATTACGTCAAATTGTTTGGGTGCGCGAACCAATTGCATTCCGCCAGCATCAGCCAGCATGTGATCCAGTTTTACATCAGAATATTTTTGAGCATGGATATTGGTAACTGCTTCATTCCAAAGCACACCAGACTTCATGACATTGCGTTTTTCCATTGAACAAACGCGATTATCACGAGTTCTGGCTAATTCAAAAGCTACGCCAGCGATGCGTTCAATTTCAAATGTGTCATATACTTGAGTGTCGACAGCTCTTTTTTGACCGTTGCCCAAATCAGTGATTTCCTTTGGCTCACCAAAATAAACACCGCCAGTCAGTTCGCGGACAATCAGAATATCAAGGCCTTCAATGACTTCTTTCCTGAGTGAGGAAGAATCTGCCAGCGCCGGATAGCAAATAGCCGGTCTAAGGTTTGCAAATAATTCCATTTCTTTTCGCAGTCTTAACAGGCCTGCTTCCGGGCGGGAATCATATGGGACTTTGTCCCATTTTGGACCGCCAACTGCGCCAAATAATACGGCATCAGCAGCCATTGCCTTGTTCATATCACTGTCAGATATCGCTGCTCCATGGGCATCATAGGCACAGCCACCAACTAAACCTTCATCAATTTCGAAACCGGTACCCAATTCCTTATTCATCCAGTCAATCAGTTTTTTGACTTCGCTCATGATATCAGTGCCGATACCGTCGCCAGGAAGCAGGAAAAGTTTGCGTATAGTCATGTGTTATTGTTGCCTTAATTGGATTGATTATTGTTGATTTGAGGAATTAGTATCTGGTTTTAAACCCAGGGCCGGGTTTCCTGGATTTTGGCCTCAAATCTGTTAATTGCATCGATTTTTTGCAAAGATTCCCCGATGTCATCAATGCCTTCCAGCAGGCGATGTTTTCGATCGGGGTCTATGTCGAACTTTATTTCACCGCCGTCAGGCCCTTTGATGGTTTGGGATTCGAGGTCAATCGTTAAAGTAGCATTTGATCCTCGACCGGCATCTTCCATCAACTGGTCAAGTTGCTGTTGTGAAACGATGATCGGCAAAATTCCGTTTTTAAAGCAGTTGTTGTAAAAGATATCAGCAAAGCTGGTGGATATGATGCATTTGATGCCAAAGTCCCGCAATGCCCACGGAGCGTGTTCACGTGATGATCCGCAGCCAAAATTATCTCCAGCCACCAAAACTTCAGCATTTTGATAAGCAGGATTATTCAATACAAAATCTGATTTTTTAGAACCATCCTCATTGAAACGCATTTCAGCAAACAGTCCCTTGCCAAGGCCTGTGCGTTTGATGGTTTTAAGATAATCTTTCGGGATGATCATATCAGTATCGATATTGATAATTGCCAGTGGCGCTGCGGCACTGTTGATGGTTTTGAATTTTTCCATGTTAAAACGCTTTTTGAGCTTTGGTGTTTGGGTAATCTTAAAATCTGATTGCGATTGTATTGTCAATCTATCAAAGTTGTGACTATTTCCTGACCGATTTACACCAAGAAATTATGCGCGTCGAGCATGATTTTTACCTGGACGATTGCTGAAACCTGATTTCGTCATTATTGATGAAGTAATAATCTTCAAAAATAACAATTTGGATCAACGGGTAATTATCATCAATGGTTTATTATCATAGGGGCTGGCAGGTACGTCGCTCAGTTCTTTTTATGCCGGCTTCTAACAGGCGGGTTTTGGTTAAAGCTCATGATCTTGATTGTGATGGGGTAATTTTTGATCTGGAAGATTCGGTTTCGGACAAAGATCAGGCTGAAGCACGAAAAAATTTATTGGAGTTGGTGGGTGGTCGTGATTTTGGGCGGAAAGAGACAATAATTCGAGTATCTTCACCCGACAGTACAGATTATTTTCCTGATATTGATGTGGCGATAGCATGCTCTCCAGATGCAATTCTGGTTCCAAAGGTTGAAACAGCAGATGTTTTGCATGATTTGAGCAAGGCGCTGGATGGTTATGGCGCTAATGACATTGATATCTGGGCAATGATTGAAACACCGCGCGCAATCATTAATTTGAGGGAGATTGCCAGTGCTAATGCTGGTACCAGTGGCAGGCTGAATTGTCTTGTGGTTGGCCCAAATGATCTGGCACGGGAAACCGGCGTACCCATGGTCCGGGGTAGAGCCGCTATGATTCCCTGGTTGATGGACGTTGTTGCTCATGGCAGAACCAATGGACTTGTTTTGCTTGATGGTGTTTATAATGCCTTTGGTGATGGCGAAGGACTAATTGAAGAATGTCTTCAGGGTGTTTCAATGGGGTTTGATGGCAAGACGCTTATTCATCCTCTTCAAATTGACCATGCCAATCGGATATTTTCTCCCAGTAAAGAACAGATTAAACGTGCAAAATTGATCATTGATTTGTTCCAGAAACCTGAAAATCTGCACAAAAATGCACTTCAACTGGACGGTGAAATGGTTGAGCGCCTTCATTTTGATAATGCAAAAAACCTGCTTGAGCAGGTTGATAGATTTACCTGAACATTCCGCTTGATCGAATGTTAGTTTGGCTGATCAATTTCATGAATTTTGATAATATTGGAAATTTGGAATCGAAATAACTAGCGGGAATAAATAATGACACGCAATAAATCCAATATGCTTTATCGTCTTCTTACCGGACCGGACGGTTCTGAATTCTGTCATAAAATTACCAAGGCCCTGAATGAGGGATGGGTATTATATGGAGACCCATCGATGGTTTTTGATGAGAGCAAAGGGGTGACCATTTGCGCCCAGGCCGTTACCAAGCAAACAACAGACCCCTATGACCCGGAGCGTCGGCTTGGAGATTATTAGGATATTTCGCAATTATGATTTGATTTGAGCCGCCAGACTTGCCGATTTAGCTTTGTTAAAAAAATAAATAGGAAAAAATTCTCCTGTTGTGACTTGACTCTTTTTTGAATTTGCGGAATCTATAACAGAACATAACGTGAACATATAGATTGCAACTGAACGCAAGTAACCGTGTTCAGATGGCGATATTCTGTTGTCCAAGGCAGGTTGCCAGATATGTTTATCGATTTTGCATGTTATCCAAAAGCATGAATGCACTTGAAAATACTAAAGAGATTGAAATGCAGGACGGGCCAGAAAATACAACACAAGAAAAGGTGCGCAAACAGCTTGCCGGGCGCATTGCTGCAATTGAAAATCTGCATCCTAAATTAACTGGCGCACACAATGGACATCTATCTGGTCAAGAAGAACATATTACACAACGAGTGGCATTGGGTATTGATGAAATTGATCGCGCTCTTGATCCTTATCACGGTATGGGTATCGAATTTTCCGGCTTGCATGAAATTCGTTCACAAACAACGCTTTCATTTGCTGCAGCAGCAGGTTTTGCATTGGTGCTGGGTAATCATATAGAGCGTGTGCGTTTTCAACGTTCACAAGATTTCAGGGCTTTTGAAACTGAACAATTTAATCGAACAAATCGGGTTTCAAGGTCAGTTGAGGTAAATTCATCATTGCCATTGCGACCAGTTTTCTGGATAGCAGACAGGTTCTGCCAAATTGAAGCCGGTGATTTTTATGGGCCAGGGCTTTATCCTTTGGGTATTAACCCAGAGCGATTGATACGGGTCTTGCCGCATAATTTTGAGGAGGCAATTTGGGCGGCCGGCGAAATTTCCCAGGCAAATCAAATTGCTTTTGCATTGATGGAAGTGCGCGGCAATCCACATAAGCTGAATCTGGCTGTTACCCGAAGATTGTTATTGCGTTGTCAAACAAGTCATGTGCCATTTTTTATTTTGCGGCAAGCTGGCCTGGCACAATCGAGTGCTGTTTCAACGCGCTGGCTTGTAGAACCAGCTCTTTCACAAAATTCAGACGAAGATTTGCAGCAGGTGACAGGCAGCAATAATCTTGTCGGAATGACAACATGGAATATTAGCCTGGAAAAATGTCGGGGCGGAAAAACCGGAGACTGGACCCTGGAGTGGAATCATCATGAGCAGACATTTCAAATTGCCAACCCATCAAAATCAAACATTTCAAGTAGATACAGCCCAGGCCAATCTATTCAACAATCAACTAAGCGATCAACCGGGCAACCTGCAGGGCAGGTTATCCGATATCAGGCGCTATCTGGCAATATCATTGCCAAAACTGGCAACTGATCGCATTATTCGTAAGCGAAAAGGAATGGCATGGCGTAGTCATTTACAAAAGGCAGATGATGATGCGCCGATCATTATTGTTGACCAGATTAGAAATGCCTGGCGTATAACTCATCTTGATGAAGCTGCAGAACTAACAGGACTTTGCCATCATCAAAGTCTTAGTGATGCACGCGCAATCTGCCCGTATGTTGAAGTGGTTTATGAGGATGCAGAAGCTGATCAATTACTGCTGGAGGCAATTGCCGACTGGTGTGATCGCTACACTCCCCTGGTAAGCTTGGATATTCCTGATGGAATTATGCTTGATATAACCGGTTGTGCTCATCTGTTTGGTGGTGAGAAGCTTTTGGCGGATGAATTGTTAACACGGCTTTTCCTTCAGGGTTTTTCTGCCAGCGGGGCGGTTGCCTCAACACCGGGGGCAGCATGGGCTGCAAGCCGGTTTTCGACGCCGTTATCCATTGTAACAGAAAATCGAAACGAACAGGAAACAGAGATCCAGCCCGGTCCTGTAGTTTTAGTAGAATCTGGAAACGAGGAAGAGGCGCTTGCTGTTTTACCATTGGCAGGTTTGCGTTTGGATAGTGAAACTTTGGGTGGATTGGCCAAACTTGGGCTTCGTACCATTGGCCAGGTAATGGCACGACCACGCGCGCCGTTAACGCGCCGGTTTGGAAAATTACTGCTGTTGCGAATGGATCAGGCTCTGGGTTTGGTGGAGGAGGCCATTACTTCTCGTTTGCCAGTGCCAGAATTAATGGCTGAACGAAAACTTGCAGAACCAATTGGTCGGGCTGAAGATATCGAAACTCTTGTTGGACGGCTTGCTAAATGCTTGTGTAACGATCTGGAAAGGCGAGGAGCAGGTGTTCGCAATATTGATCTGGCACTTTTTCGTACTGATGGAAAAGTAATTCGTTTAGGCGTGGGAACCTCAAGTCCGTTGCGTGACCCTCAAAGTATTTCCCGACTTTTTAGTGAACGGATTGCAGCAATTTATGATGATTTTGATACCGGGCTTGGATTTGAAACCGGGCGATTATCAGCTCTACAGGTCGAACCCTGCGACTTTGAACAGACTTCTTTGTTGATGGGTAATGACAATAGCAATGAGTTTTCTCACCTGATTGATAAATTGGGTGCCCGGCTTGGCCTGTCACGTATTATTCGAATGATGCCTGGCGAAACTCATTTACCTGAAAAGACAGATAACAATATCTGCCTGACGGGAAATTATGAGAATGAGCAGGATATCAGAGAGGATTTTTTACACCCGGTTCGTCCCATGCGTTTGTTACAGAGTCCGGAACCGATTGAAGCAATCGCCTCTGTACCTGAGGGCCCTCCTGTACGATTTCGCTGGCGAAAGAAGTTACATGTTGTGGTTCATGTGGAGGGGCCCGAGCGTATTAGTGATGAATGGTGGAATAGAAATGAAATTGGCCATCAAACAATACGCCATACCAGAGACTACTTTCGTATTGAAGACGATAAAGGTTACCGTTATTGGCTTTACCGACAGGGTCTTTACGTTAGCGAAACGAATTTACCACGTTGGTATATGCATGGAATTTTTTCATGACAGGCGAATTTTTATTAAGAGGTTTTGCTGAATTATCATGCATGAGCAATTTTTCATTTTTGCGTGGGGCATCTCATCCTGAAGAGCTGGTGGTGGTGGCAAAAAAACTTGGGCTTTCAGGATTGGCCTTGAGTGATCGTAACTCAGTTGCGGGAGTTGTACGTGCACATATGGCAGCAAAAGAGGCAGGTCTTGCTTTTCAACCAGGGTGCCGACTGGTATTTGGTGATGGGACACCTGATTGTCTGGTTTGGCCTAAAAATATTGAAGGTTGGAATAATCTTTGTCGTCTGTTATCGCATGGTAATTTGCGAGCCCGTAAGGGTGATTGTTATCTGGAGTTGGAAGATCTGGAGGCATTTGGTCAACAAATGGCAATAGGAATTGTGCCACAGGTGACTATTCCCAAAAAATCAGATGATATCTTATCATCAACAATAATGCGATTAAGCCAATTATTTCCCAAATCAGTCTGGCTGGTAATTTCCAACCATTATCAGGCGCTGGGTAATCGGCAAATCGTTAATTGGACCAATATCGCCAAAAAAACAAATACTCAATTACTGGCCAGTAATCATGTTTTATATCATCGCAGCGAAAGACGAATGCTTCAGGATGTAGTGACCTGTATCCGGGAACATGTGACTTTGGAAAAAGCCGGTTACCTTGTTAATGCCAATGCTGAACGATACCTGAAAAGCTATGATGAAATGCGGGCAATGTTTTTGCGCTGGCCAGAGGCAGCCCAAAGTGTGGATGAAAGCCTGAACCTGTTTTCACAACTAAAGTTCAGTCTGGATGAATTACGCTATCAATATCCCGATGAAGCACCTTCTTCAAATTTAAGTCCGCAACAGGAGTTGACGCGTCTGACAGATATTGGTGCAAAGGGGCGCTATCCCAAAGGCGTGCCGATAAAAATTCAACAACAGATTATCCATGAGTTAGAACTGATAAATGAACTGCAATATGCACCATACTTTTTGACTGTCTATGATATTGTGAGGTTTGCCCGATTACAGGATATCTTGTGTCAGGGACGCGGGTCGGCAGCCAATTCCACAGTCTGTTATTGTATCGGCATTACCGATGTTGACCCCTCTTTATCAGATCTGCTGTTTGAGCGGTTTATTTCTCCAGAGCGTAAAGAACCCCCGGATATTGATGTGGACTTTGAACATGAGCGGCGAGAGGAGGTTATACAATATATTTATCAAAAATATGGTCGTGAGCACTCTGCTCTGGCAGCTAGTGTGGTCACCTATCGTGCCCGTTCTGCTGTGCGCGAAATTGGTAAAGTATTTGGCCTTTCAGAAGATGCCATATCAGCACTGGCTGGCAGTATCTGGGGGCATTCTTCATCCGCGATGGGCGAAAGGGAAGTCAATGAAGCAGGTCTTGATATGGGAGATAAAGGGCTTAATCAGGTTTTGCAATTATCACATGAGATAAATGGTTTTCCACGTCACCTTTCTCAGCATGTTGGTGGCTTTGTTATTACTCGCGACCGGCTGGATACGATTGTTCCCGTTATGAATACGGCCATGGAAAACCGAACCCAGGTAGAATGGGACAAGGATGATCTGGAATCGCTTGGTATTTTGAAAATTGATATTTTGGCACTTGGCATGCTGACATGCCTTCGTAAGGCATTTGACCTTTTGGAAAACCATTATGACTTGCCTATGGACTTGGCAACTATGCCAAAGGAAGATCAGCGTACCTATGCAATGATCCAGCGAGCCGACACGATCGGGGTGTTTCAAATTGAAAGTCGAGCTCAAATGTCAATGTTGCCACGGTTGAAACCCGCCAGTTTTTACGATCTGGTTATTGAAGTAGCAATTGTACGCCCGGGTCCAATTCAGGGAGATATGGTTCATCCTTATTTACGTAGACGTCAAGGTAAGGAAAAAGTCAGTTATCCAAGCGAAGAATTGAAAGAAGTTCTGGGGCGCACTTTAGGTGTGCCATTATTTCAGGAACAGGCAATGAAAATTGCTATTGTCGGCGCAGGGTTTTCTCCCGGGGAAGCAGATAAGTTGCGCCGGGCTATGGCGACCTTTCGCCGGGTTGGGACCATTCATACGTTTCAGGAGAAAATGGTCGAAGGGATGGCTGCAAAAGGCTATGACCGGGAATTTGCAGCGCGCTGTTTTCGTCAGATTGAAGGTTTTGGCGAATATGGCTTTCCAGAAAGTCATGCGGCTAGTTTTGCCTTGTTGGTTTATGCTTCATGCTGGCTGAAATGTCATTATCCAGATGTATTTGCAGCAGCAATTATCAATTCTCAACCAATGGGGTTTTATTCGCCGGCACAATTGGTTCGTGATGCCAGGGAGCATGGCATAGAAATTTTACCACCTGATATCAATCTTTCCAATCACGATTGCACACTGGAACCTTTAACAGACAATAAGGCGGCGCCTATACATCCAAGCAATAAGGATATGAAATCGGATATATATTCCAAATTTGTATTGCGTCTCGGGCTTCGCCAAATCAAGGGTGTCGGCAAAACAGAATCTGAACTTGTCATGGAAATGAGACATCAGGTGGACAGTGCCGAGAGTCATACAGACAAGCCAGCGCCTTATAAAAATATTCGTGATTTCTGGTTGCGCACAGGATTGGCCCGATCAATGATTGAACGTTTTGCAGATGCAGATGCTTTTCGTTCGATTGGACTTGATCGACGCGGAGCCTTGTGGGCAGTTCGTGCATTAGATTCCCTGTCTCAAAACTCAATTGCCAAAACGGGTAAAATGCCTTTGTTTGATCAATTGAATGGTAATGATCCTGTCAATGAAGTTCATACTGATTTACCTATGATGCCTGAAGGCGAGCATGTTATTCAGGACTATCGCTATCTCTCATTATCACTCAAGGCCCATCCGCTGTCTTTTTTGCGCGAGGATTTAAAACGAAGCGGCCTAGTGACCAATCGTCAACTTGAAACCATTGCCAATGGCAGGTGGATAACCATTGCCGGGTTAATTGTAGTGCGCCAACGACCGGGATCGGCAAAAGGTGTGGTATTCATGACCCTTGAAGATGAAACAGGCATTGCCAATATAGTTGTTTGGTCAAAAGTGTTTGAAAAATATCGATCGGTGGTTATGGCATCACGTTTCGTCAAGGTTCGAGGCAAATTACAAAAAGCTGATGGTGTGACACATTTGGTGGCTGATTTTATAGAAGATGCAAGTCCGTTGCTTATTGCACTGACTGAAGAAGCCAGCGTTAATGCAGGCACTACTAAGGATACAGCAATTGTGAGTTTGGGCGGCATAGCAAATGCTGATGAAGTCAAACAACCGGTTCAGGAAGTCAATAATCGAAATCTACCGGGATCCAGATTGCGACGTCTGTTGAAAGATGTGCCGGATTTACGCAAAGACTATCAAAAACTCGCCAGAAATACAGATAAAGTTATGCCTAGAGGTCGAAATTTTCATTAGGATGAAATTCATTTAATCAAATCGGTACAGAAGAATCAAACTTGAGTGTCTCCATCGATAAAAATGAACCGCCCGCAAGGGTCTGAGGTTCATTTTCTGGAGAGTATGATCATGCAATACGATAAAGGCAAGCACAGCACATTTTACCACCGCTATCATCTGGTGTGGATTACCAAATACCGCTTTAAAGTGCTTACTGGTGACATCCGGTTGAGGGTTCGGGAGATCATTCGGCAGGTATGCGCTGAGAACCGTGTTGAGATCATTAAAAGGGTGCTGGCTGGTGATCATGTGCACATGTTTGTGTCAATCCCGCCGAGCTTGTCAGTGAGTGACCTTATGCGGAAAATGAAGGGACGATCATCACACAAGGTTCAGAGAGAATTTCCCCAGTTAAAGAAGCGTTACTGGGGTAGACGCTTTTAGGGCAGGGGGTGTTTTTCTACCACCAACGGTGCCACTACAGAAGATGTATTACTTCAGTGCCTGGAAAAACATCGCGACAAATCTACCGACGCCAGTCGTTAGTGGTTTAAGATCAAATATTGCTTGCATTGAGCTTAATTTCCCGTTGCAGAACTTCACGCATTGAGCTAGATATTGTGGCGCCTAAAAAAATAGAATTGCGATTCACAGTACTCGGCAATCCTTCAAATTTATTTACCTCTAGGTTGTTCACCCTGAGTGCGGTAGCTGTTTTTAATCATTTGGAAATGGTGTAATTGTTATTGAGAAGATGGCAAAATATGGAAATTGGGTGGTTGGACTTGTCACGGTTTAGTTCCGGGTACTTGATAGCGATATTGGCCATCAAGGAGACAAGACAGGGCACCAAGACACGGAACGGAATTTCGTCGGGAGGCAGTTCGACTGGCATTGACAAGTGGACTTACGCGAAAACAAATTGCTACCGATTTGGGCATTGGATTTTCAACGCTGAACAAATGGGTCCAACAAGACCGGGATAAAGACCTGATGACTGGTCCACACGAGGATCAGGAAAAGGAGATTGTCCGCCTTCGCAAAGAAAACCTAATTCTGCGCGAGGAGAGGAAAATTCTAAAAAAAGCTACGGTCTTCTTCGCGAGTCAAAAATGATGCGGTTTGCATTCATAGACGCTTGGAGGAAGACCTTTCCAATTCACCGCATGTGTAGAGTTCTGCGCGTCACGTCGCGTGGCTATCGTGCCTGGCGGTGGCGCCCCATGAGCCAGCGTCAGCGTGATGACATGGTTCTTCTGGCCCATATTCGAGAGCAGGACAAACTCAGTCTGTGCAGTTATGGTCGACCTCGAGTGACCGAAGAACTGCAAGAGTTGGGGTTTGATGTTGGCCACCGTCGTGTCGGTCGTCTTATGCGCCAGAACGGTATTGAGGCCGTCAGAACAAGGAAGTACAAGGTGGCCCCTGACAGTAACTACAGCTTTGCCATTGCTCCCAACCTATTGGATAGAGACTTCCAGGCCCACGCACCCAACCAGAAGTGGGCAGGTGACATAACATACATATGGACCAGTGAGGGATGGCTGTATTTCGCCGTCATACTGGATCTGTATTCTCGCCGTGCCATTGGCTGGGCTGTTAGCAACCGCATAAAGCGCGATCTGGCCATCCGGGCATTAGACATGGCTGTGGCACTTCGCCAGTCACCCAAAGGCTGCATTCATCACACAGATCGCGGCAGTCAGCATTGCTCTCACGATTATCAGAAAAGGCTCAAGAAACATGGCTTTCTGGTATCCATGAGTGGGAAAGGAAATTGCTACGACAATGCAGCCGTGGAGACCTTCTTCAAAACTCTCAAGGCTGAACTCATCTGGCGCAACCCCTGGCAAACACGCAGAAAGGTAGAAATGGCCTTGTTTGAATATATCAACGGGTTCTATAATCCACGACGCAGGCATTCAACGCTAGGCGGTAAAAGCCCTCTCGCATTCGAAAGATTGGCTGCGTAAATGAGATAAGTATCCGGAATTAAAACGCGACAAGTCCACTTTCCTGCCTGTAAAATAAAATTCCCTTTCAGCATAATAAATTCTATCCGATTGGTAATTACAAACTAGATGCTTCTTGTAGAAGATCAGAATTGAAACCGAATTTATGAAATCCCTCAGTGAAGTAAAAATTGCAGTCATTGGCCTTGGCTATGTGGGGCTGCCGCTCGCCGTTGAGTTTGGAAAAAAATACCCGACAATTGGCTTTGACATCGATGATAATCGTATCAATGAGCTCGTCCAGGGAAATGATATAACGCGAGAGGTGGAAGCGGAAGATTTGGAGACCTCTACCCGGTTGAGTTTTACCAGCGATGGCGGTGATATTGGTGATTGTAACGTCTATATCGTAACAGTTCCGACGCCCATTAATGAGCATCGTCAACCTGATTTGACGCCACTGATTGAGGCCAGCGAAACTATTGGGCAAGTGCTGAAACGTGGCGATGTCGTGATTTATGAATCGACCGTGTATCCGGGTGCGACTGAAGATGATTGCGCGCCGATACTGGAGCGTGTCTCTGGACTAAAGTTTAACGAAGACTACTTTTGCGGTTACAGCCCCGAGCGCATTAATCCCGGCGACAAGGAGCACCGTGTCACCAATATTCTCAAAGTTACCTCAGGCTCCACACCGAAAGCTGCAGACTTTGTCGATGAACTATATCGCTCAATCATCACGGCAGGGACCCACAAAACCAGTTCGATAAAGGTGGCCGAGGCATGCAAGGTTATTGAGAATACCCAGCGCGATTTAAACATCGCTCTGGTCAATGAACTGGCTATTATCTTCAATAAACTGGAGATTGATACCGAGGAGGTATTGGAGGCTGCCGGCACCAAGTGGAATTTTTTACCGTTTCGGCCGGGACTTGTTGGCGGGCATTGTATTGGTGTTGACCCATACTACCTGACACATAAATCAGAGGCCGTTGGTTATTTCCCAGATGTGATCTTGGCCGGGCGCCGCATCAATGCCAATATGGGCGCCTATGTTGCCGGTCAGTTGGTCAGAAAAATGATCAAGGAGCGCATTCATGTTGCCGGCTCGCGTATATTGATCATGGGTTTGGCATTCAAAGAGAATTGTCCTGATACCAGAAATTCCAAGGTTGTGGATATCGTTGGTGAGCTCAACAGATTTGGTGCAGAAATTGATGTCTTTGACCCTTGGGTATCTGCAACCGAAGTAGAAGGAGAACATAAATTGAGCCTCGTCAAAGAGCCATCAACGGGAACCTATGATGCGATTGTTTTGGCCGTGGCGCATGATCAGTTTCGTGAAATGGGGACCATCATGATACGTACCTTCGGCAAGAGTGAGCATGTTCTGTATGATCTGAAATACATTCTACCGGCAGCATCAAGCGATCTTCGCTTATGAGAGCCGGGTCGAAAAATCTCGTTACGTTTGACCAAAAAGCAGTGCAGTCTGTCTGTTGTCAGAGCTCATGGGACAGAATTGTGGAATTTAACAAGGGAGGGTTTTATCTCAGCGCAACCTCATTAGAGGCATCAATTTGATCGGATTTTGTATGGAGAGTCGATGAAAAAGATACTCTGTATATTCGGCACGCGCCCGGAAGCCATAAAGATGGCGCCGGTAGTCCGGGAGTTGGCGCGGCATCCTGGTGCCTTTGTCAGCCGGGTCTGCGTGACCGCCCAGCATCGTGAGATGCTTGATCAGGTACTCGATCTGTTCGCAATAGTACCTGATTACGACCTCGACATTATGAAGGCTGGGCAGACTCTTACCGATGTTACCTGCAAGGTTATGCAGGAGTTGGCTCCTGTATTGGAGGACTGCCGCCCTGACCTGGTGTTGGTCCATGGCGATACCACCACGACTATGGCGGCATGCCTTGCAGCCTATTACCTGAAGATTGATGTCGGGCATGTGGAGGCCGGGCTGCGTACGCACAACATATATTCTCCATGGCCGGAAGAGATCAACCGGCGGATGGCCGGTGTAATTGCTCGTTACCACTTTGCTCCTACCAAGCGTTCCAGGCAGAACCTCTTGAATGAGGGGGTGGATGAGAGGGCTATCCTGGTGACCGGCAACACTGTTATTGACGCCTTGCTTGATGTTGTGGGTAGGCTTCGCACAGACACTGTTTTGAAGCGTCAAATGGCAGAAAAATTCTCATTTCTTGATAAAGAAAAACGGCTCATCCTTGTCACTGGGCATCGTCGGGAGAATTTTGGAGCTGGCTTTGAGGATATTTGCCGGGCCTTGAAAAGTCTGGTCGAGACCCATGACGATGTCGAGATCTGCTATCCGGTTCATCTTAATCCCAATATCCAGGAGCCGATAAAACAATTTCTTGGAAATGTTTCAGGTGTGCACCTTATCGAACCTCAGGATTACGCGCCGTTTATTTACCTAATGGAGGGTTCTTTTCTTATCCTCACCGATTCCGGCGGTGTGCAGGAGGAGGCTCCAAGTCTTGGCAAGCCGGTGCTGGTGATGCGCGATACGACTGAGCGGCCAGAAGCGGTCGATGTCGGAACCGTAAAGCTGGTGGGGACAAATTATGATGCGATCGTTGAAAATGCCTCGCGCCTTCTTGAGGATAATGATGCTTACAAAGCTATGGCCCTGGCGGTTAATCCTTATGGAGACGGCAAAGCCGCAGTCCAAATTGTCGAGGCTTTGAAAGGCTAATGCCAGCAATATCCCTTAAAGCTATTGCCTATGCCCTCAGTCCGTCATTTGCTCATCCGGTTATGAAGAAAATCGAGTCCTCTGATATCGGTTTGCGCCTAGCCAGGGGGGTTTTCTGGTCGATGGCCGGATCGGTTATTTCACGTGGCTTGATGCTATGTGCAACCATTCTCGTCGCCCGCATGCTGGGTAAGGCGGTTTATGGCGAGCTGGGGATGATCCAGTTGACGGTTGGTATGTTTGGCGTCTTAGCCGGATTTGGTTTGGGTCTGACCGCCACCAAACATGTGGCCGAGTTTCGCAAGAACGATCCAGACCGCGCGGGACGCATTATCGGGATATCGGGGCTCTTTGCCACTCTAACGGGTGGTCTTATGGCTCTAGGACTTGTGATTTTTGCCACGTGGCTGGCCGAGAACACAATCAATGCGCCTCACCTTACCGATGTCCTGCGCATTGGCGCCATTATGCTGTTTTTGAGCGCCCTTAACGGCGCTCAGACAGGGGCATTGGCTGGCTTCGAGGCGTTCAAAACCATCGCCTATGTCAATCTTTGTATCGGGCTGTTGTCATTTCCCATTCTGGTTGGCGGTGCTTATATCGGCGGTCTCACAGGTGCGGTTTGGGCTATGACGATCAATCTGGGTATCAACTGGCTGCTCAATCATCTGGCCCTGCGCAAGGAAGCAAAAAGACACAAGGTTCCATTCACATTTCGAGATTGCCGTCGAGAATTACCTGTCTTGTGGAGGTTCAGCCTGCCTGCGGCACTTGGTGGCATCGTGGTTGGCCCAGTGAATTGGATTTGTAGCGCGATGCTGGTCAATCAGCCCAATGGTTATGGCGAAATGGGCATGTTCAATGCGGCCAATCAGTGGTTTATTATGATGTTGTTTCTGCCAGGAATTTTTGGCAATGTGATCCTTCCCGTTCTTTCGGATCAGCTGGGCCAAAACGATACTCGTGGATCCTCCAAGACTCTTCTTTTGTCAATAAAATTAAACGTCATAATTGTAACCCCATTGGTTCTCATCGCTTGCATAGCAAGTCCGTTCATTATGAGTTTATACGGCGAGGAATTTGCGGCTGGCTGGCCAACATTGGTTGTGGTTTTTCTGACTGCAGGCCTTCTTGCTACGCAAACTCCTGCCGGACAGATAATTGCGGCTTCGGGCAAAATGTGGACTGGATTAATGATGAATATTGGGTGGGCTTTGATCTTTATAGTAAGCACGCTATTGCTGATTGATAATGGCGCTTTGGGGTTGGCGTATGCAAGGCTGATAGGTTACTTATTTCATACTGTATGGGTTTTTGCGTTTATTATATTATTTTTACGAAGGCGGAGAAAGAAGAATGAGAAATACTGATAAAAAACGTAAGCGCTTGGCTGACGATCAAGATTGGAATGCGTATTTCGAGGAAAATGGCAAATGGGAATTAAATGGCGGACGTCAGCAGAGCCGTTTGTTTGCAGAGGCATTCTGTGAACACACATGTATATCAGTGGAGCAAGGAGATACATTGCTGGATAGTAGTGCTGCTTTGGGAGACTCGCTGCCGGCGTTACGTAAGCGTTTCCCTCATGTTCAGTTGATTGCATATGATTTTTCATCAGTAGCCATCCGGAGAGCCGAACAAAGATTCTCTGAACTAGCCACCTTCTCCACAAAGTCAATGGAAGAGATTACCGATAATTTTGATATAATATATTCATCTAATACGTTAGAACACTTTAGTGCCTACAAGGATAAAACACGTGCATTACTTCAGCAATGTAGATATCTTTGCATTCTTGTCCCATTTGATGAGCAACATAATGGTAAAGACCTAGAATACAACCCATATGCAGATCATGTTGTTACATTTCGTCATGACACGTTTGATTTTCTTCTCGATGAGGGGCTTGCAAAAGAAATTTTCCCACCACAAGTATTTCGAGTTCCAAAAGCTTGGTCATGGAGTACGAAAGATCGGATAGTGCAGCCTCTTAAGAACATCGTACGCCTTTTACTGAATAGACCACTTTCACGGGATCAAAAATCAATTTTGTTTGAGATTGAGAGGGCTGAGAGAAATTCTTAAAATGTCTTTGTGTGTTTTTTAAGAATCGAAATCGGGTTGAGTGCGGGCTAACCATTTGATTCACTTGTAAAGTATTCAACATTTTACAAGGAGGATCAAATGGTATGGACGCCCGACACCCGCAAGGATTATGCCTGCATTATATAGGGATATGCAAGCAGCACAACGGATGCGGAATGGGCATGTTCAATGCGGCCAATCAGTGGTTTATTATGATGCTGTTTCTACCAGGAATTTTTGGCAATGTGATCCTTCCCGTTCTCTCGGATCAGCTGGGCCAAAACGATACTCGTGGATCCTCCAAGACTCTTCTTTTGTCAATAAAATTAAACGTCATAATTGTAACCCCATTGGTTCTCATCTCTTGCATAGCAAGTCCGTTCATTATGAGTTTATACGGCGAGGAATTTGCGGCTGGTTGGCCAACTCTGGTTGTTGTCCTGTTGACGGCTGGACTTCTCGCCATACAAACGCCTGTTGGCCAGATAATTGCGGCATCCGGAAGGATGTGGACCGGTTTCGCGATGAATAGCGGATGGGCCATAGTGTTTGTGGTAAGCACAGTGATGCTGGTAGATTTCGGCTCTTTAGGTTTGGCAATAGCAAGAATGATAAGTTACATATCTCATGCTGTATGGACCTTTGGTTTTGTGAATTGGCTGATACGTGGCGAGCTTGGACGTGAAAAGAATGCCTGATATCATTCATGATCCATATATAGAAGGAAGATGAGATAACATAATGAGTTACACCCCAATGGACACAGAAAACTATATGAATTTTTCTGGAATAGCATCACTGTCAGACTTGAAATCAAGGAAATGGATAGAACTGTTCTCCGAAATGGAAAAAATGCAGGATGAATTCCTTGGAAAAGACCACTTGTTCAGAAGTGATGACTATAAATGGCCTCGCGACGCACTTCACAACTGGAGCCGGATTTGGGAATACCCATGGACGTATCATCAGCTGCACGAATTTAAAGCAAAATTTAAAAGTGATCAAAATCCTAAAATCGCCGACATTGGCAGTGGTGTGACGTTTTTCCCATTTGAGGTCGCACGATTGGGCTTTTATCTCACTTGTGTCGATGTTGACCCGGTGGTTGAACGAGATTTATTGGCAGCCTCAAAAATCATTTCGCCAGGATCTGGCACTATAGCTGTTGAACTGACCAATGGAAATGAACTACCATTTGCTAATAACTCCCTCGATGCGGTCTATTCAGTAAGCGTTATCGAACACATACCGGACTTTAAAAAAACAATTGACGAAATCTATCGTGTTTTGAAACCAAACGGCCTATTTGGCCTCACTTTCGATCTTGATTTGAGAGGTGATAGCGAAATTGGTATCAATAAATACAAAGAACTTATAGGCCAAATCAATAGCGGTTTTGATGAACTTCTCGGCAAAAGAATCGCGCATCCGGCTGATTTTCTAACATCCCGTAATTCACCTGAAAGAATGCCTGGCCCACCGGCACTTGCGGTGACTAAATATGCGGTAAAGCGAGTGTTGAAATCAATTATGAATGTCGGAGATCCTGTTCTTGGACCACCACACCTTGCTGTCTATTCCGGTTCCTACATAAGAAAGCCGTGAATTGCAGCGGAAGTAAAGGGGATGTCATTAGGGCTAGAGAAGCATTGGCAGGTTGTGTGGCGACATAAATTATGAATATAGGCATTGTCACAACATGGTTTGAGCGGGGGGCGGCGTATGTCTCCAGGGCTTATATGGATGTTTTGTCTGAAAAGCATCAGGTTTATATATATGCAAGGGGTGGTGAGATACAGGCCAAGGGTGATCCTATTTGGGATTTGCCGAATGTCACATGGGCAAAGACCTATCCGATGCCGAACACCCGGACCTATATGGATGAAGGTGATTTCAGCAAATGGCTTGAGAAAAATCGAATAGATGTCGTTTTTTTTAACGAGCAAAGCTGGTGGCAGAGCATTGTATTGTGCAAGCGGCTTGGAATAAAAACCGGTGCCTATATTGACTATTACACAGACAGGACCATGCCACTGTTCAATATTTATGATTTCCTCATATGTAACACAAAAAGACATTATTCTGCATTTTCCTGGCATAAGCAGTGCTATTATGTACCGTGGGGCACTGATACAGATTTATTCTCGCCAGGTACGGAAAGCCCGTCCGCTGCAGTGGCCAATAAAGGTTTGGTGTTTTATCATTCGGCGGGTATGAGTCCCTTTCGCAAGGGAACGGATTATGTGATCGAAGCTTTTAACAATGTTGCGCTGAAGCACGCCGATTGTCGTTTGATCATTCATACGCAAGCAAATTTGAAAACAGCTTTTCCACCTCTGGTACCGTTGATAGACAAGCTGATAGACGAAAATAGACTAGAGCTGATAATACGCACTGTTGGCGCACCGGGGCTGTACCATAAAGGTGATGTCTATTTATACCCCTCCAGACTAGAAGGTATCGGCTTGACTATGGCAGAAGCTTTGTCCTGCGGCTTGCCTGTTGTTACAGTGGACAATCAGCCCATGAACGAATTTATCGCTAAACCCTCACGAGTGGCGCATGTCAAGAAGTTCTATTGCCGGGGTGACGGTTATTATTGGCCAATGTGCGAAGTCGATATCGATTGTTTTGCGGAGCAGATGCAGCACTACCTTTCGCATAAATCCATGATTGGTGAATACAAGAAAAGTTCAAGAGAATATGCACTTAAATATTTGAACTGGAGCGATAGATCCTACGAGTTGGACAAAATATTCTCAAAAGCGCATAAGAGCTCTCTGATGAAACAGGATGTTGCAGCGATAAACACCTATGACAATTCAAGTTTTCCGATGATTAGTAAATATCCAAAATTATATAGCGGAATGTACCGACTGGTAAAAATACTAAAGCAAGTCCTGAGATGAAAGTCCTGAATGTCTGTGGGATTCTTCCTCTGGAGGGTTTGAAAAAAGAGAACGATATTCAAATCAAAATCCAGCAGGAAATTCAAAAATTTGATCCTTCCATTGAATTTGTTTTTCTGAAAAGTTTGCCATATTCCAATAGTTTGCTCGCGGGATTGACGGAAAAATGGGCAAAATATCATGAGTATATCTCAAGAAAACAGGTATCTGTTGGCGGCTACAAAACATTCATTTATCCATGGCTGAGATTTCCAACAAGCAATTTCTTCGTAGATAAATCATTGATATCAATAAATGAATTATGTAATGTGAACAAGGCCGCAAAACTGGTTGAGCCCGAAATAGCAGGGTTTGACTTGATATTCTCGCAAAATAACATATCGGATAGCATCGTCGCGAATTATATAAGCAAGAAATATAATATCCCGCATATACACACTTTCAGGGGACTTCTGACCGAGGATATCTATAGGTCTGGTTTCATCCAGGATATCATAAATAATGCCACAGCATGCATAACACCGAGCCCGACAATATTTAACCTTCTAAAAGATCAACATACAGACGTTACTTTACTGCCTCACGGTCTAGATAATGAATACTATTTTCATGGCAAAAAGGATTTCTCAAAAGCAAAAATCATCACCGTGGCGCGACTATTGGGTTTAAAAAATACAGACCTTGTTATCCAGTCACTGAAAGTTGCAAATGATATGGGACTGGACTTTGAATATGTAATAATTGGTGAGGGGCCTGAAAAAGAAAAGCTGGAAGGGATGGTTTGCTCTTTTGGCTTGCAGGAAAAAATAAAATTTACTGGTTGGCTCGATAAAGAGGCGATTGTCGAGAAATTGTTTCAGTCCAACGTTATGATTATGCCAAGCATTCCTGAAACGTTCGGCCGAGTATTTGTGGAAGCGTCAGCGGCGGGATGTCTGGTGGTCGGCCATAAGGGAAGTGGTGTTGATGGGCTGTTTACCCACGATGAAAGTGCTCTCTTTTGTTGCAAGCAAGATATTGAACCGACAATCGTAGAACTGGTCAAAGATATTCAAAATCTTCGATATGGAGCAATGGCAAGCAAAGGATTTGATATCGCGGCTAAACTTACATGGGAAAACATAGCCAACAAATATATTGACTTGATGTACCACGCTTCAACATTCCCACTGGCAGGTCAGCCAGAAAATGATGACACTAATCGGCGGAATAGATGAGCTTGTATTTTCTTGCATATCTTGCGCTACTAATAGCAGGTTTGATGTTGCCTCAGGGTAAAATATTCGTCGGCGATAATAGACATTTGAAACTTTACCGAACGACGGGATTCAAGTGGGAACCCCAGACAGTCATTCTGCTCGTTATAATTGGTCTTTTGGCCGGGTTTAGAGGCTTGGAAATCGGTATTGATTATCGAGGATACTACGAATTCTACCAATACACATATACGTATGGCAGATTTTGGCTTGATAGGTTGCTCGGCTCGGAAATAGGCTGGCATTATATCAATTTATTGGCAAGTCATGCGGGGCTGCCGGGTGGTGTGTTTTTTGGCATCTTGTCTGCTGTTACATGGTATTTCTTCATCAAGGGATCCTATCGCTACCAATATCTTTTGCCGCTTATGCTGTTCTTTGTCATTTCTGTAGGCTTTTTGTTCTGGACATGGAGCGGAATACGGCAATCAATCGCCATCATGATGTTTTTCTTCTCGATAAAATATATCATAGAAAAGAATCCAATAAATTATCTGGCACTGATTGCGCTCGGAAGTCTGTTTCATTTATCCATTTCGATTATGGCGCCGGTCTATTTTGTTAGCTACATAAAATACAAAAAAAAAATTGCACTGATCGCATATATCATATCTTTAGGATTTACCGGTTTCTTCAGTCTCTCGATCCTTATCGAGCCGCTCGCAAATCTTTTCAGTCAGATTGCGTATTTGAAACCTTATCTGCGGCTTCTTTCAATGGAAAGATTCCAGGAGGCCAGAGAGGTAACAGGAACAAATCTGGGCTTCCTGCTCAAAGCCATTTTCACAATATGGATCATACTCCAAAGCGATAAGATCACAAAAGATCACAAAGAATTCGAGATCTATATAATATTGTATTTGGCATATGCGGTGCTAGCCAATGTTTTCTTTTCTCTAGAGTTGGTCGGAAGGGCAATAAATTATTTCTTTATTTGTTTTCCGATTGTAGCTGCAGCAACAATACGTGTCTCCACAGGAAAGCTGGAGCAACAGGTTTCTCTGGCATTTTTGTCCGCGTTTTTTGTTCTGTATCTGGTCACCACTTACAAACTATTGAGCAATGCACTCGGATATTGAAGATTTGGAGAGAGGAAAATCATTGACCCGTAAGTTAGTCATATTCCAGGAAATTCTTATGCACTATCGCTTCGGATTCTTTGATCATTTCCAAAAGCAAACGGGATATGAGCTGACGGTCCTCTATCACACCCCACACAACGAACCGCCTGACTATTCTGAAACAGCTGTTCGATATGAACAAATATCCGGTAAAAAGGTTGGGAAATTCGCCTATTATCCTGAGCTTATGTCTCATAGAGCTGTCGGGGAAGCCAATATTCTAGTGATACCGGGAGACTTGCAGATAGCCAATCTATATTTTTTGTGTCTGGGGCGAATGTTTAGAGATCAGCCGCGGGTTATCCTGTGGGGAATGGGATATGGGAGATCGCAGTTGGCTAGACCTGTCCGAAGAGTAATTTATAAAATTGTTGATGCTGTAGTGTTTTACACCAAACAAAGAAAAGAAAATTTTACCAACAACCGTAATGTAGACAATTACTTTTCTGCACCAAATACATTGGTGATCCCTAATCATGGGGTTACTTCTGATCAACCGATGTATTTCCTTTATGTAGGACGGCTGCAGGAAAGAAAACGACTCGATTTGGTGTTAGAAGCGCTCGCTATTCTTCGCAAAAAAGGGTTTGATTTGTCTTTTAAAATTGTTGGGAGTGGAGATGAGGTACAAAGAGCACTCCAAACACAGGTTAATATTTTGAAATTACACAATCATGTGAGTTTCGAAGGAGCGATATATGATGACTCCAGATTAATAAAAATATTTTCTGGAGCGCATGCCTATATCTCACCCGGACATGTTGGCCTTGGGGCAGTTCATTCCATTGCCTACGGCATTCCCGTAATAACGGCCCGAAATGTTAGTCATGCACCTGAATTCGATCATTTGGTCGAAGAAAAATCGATTTTTTTATCTGATCTGACACCAGAGTCGTTAGCAGACATGTGTTTGCGCCTTATGCGGGAGGATTATAAAAGAATAAGAGAAAATACTTATGACTCCTTCCTCGAAAAATGTTCCATGGAGCATATGGTTGAGGGCTTTCAGGAAGCATGTGAGTTTGCCCTGCGAAAAAATTCCTAACTGTCTTTTGAACCAATATATTTGAAGCACATGTATATGCCGCATATTTTCATAAACGGTCTGAACGCAAAAAGTGGGGGTGGCAAAAGTATACTGACCAATTTTCTGTCGCTTGCTTCCAAAAGTAAGGGCGGGTGGCACTATTACCTATTGGTGCCAAAAGTTGCCGATTATCAGGACTATTCAGGCGATAATATTTCCCTATTGGAACTACCGCAGGTTTACACAAAAACGCTTATGTTCCCTTTGGTCAATCGTTGGGTTTTACCCAAACTTGTTCGCAAGCTCAAGTGCGACCTCATTTTCAATCTGGCCAATGCACCTATGCCAATCGACATAAAACAGGCATTTTTGTTCCAATGGCCTTATGCGGTATATCCCGAGTCTCCAATTTGGAAGATAATGGATTTTAAAAGCTGGCTAATTCGAAAGGCTAAACTATATTATTTCAAGAAATATCTGCCACATGTCGACCTCATGATCGCCCAAACGCCGGTAATGAAGGGTCGCCTGGAGAAATTATTTGATTTGCGTGATGTCGAGGTAGTATCAAATGCGGTATCGCTGGATAATCTCATCTCAGAAACGACGCACGATTTTCAATTGGGCGACGGCCTAAATCTGCTTTATCTGACCTATTATTATCCTCACAAAAACCTTGAGATATTTCTCCCCCTTGCCCGGGAGATCAAGGCAAGAAAAGAGAAAATACGAATTATTACGACTATTGCAGCCGAGCAGGCTGCAAAGGCTGCTAAATTCCTGCGTGAGGTTGAACGCCAAAATCTGCAAGACGTGATCCATAATATTGGCCCTGTGGCCATGAAGGATGTGCCCTCTCTTTATCAACAAACCGATGGCTTGTTGATGCCCACGCTACTTGAAACATTTGGTATTCCATATACCGAAGCTATGTCTTGCAGCAAGTCGATTTTCACTAGCGATCTCGATTTTGCCAGGGATGTTTGTCATGACGCAGCCTATTATTTTGACCCGTTTGATGCAGATCAGATCCTCGATAAAATATTGGAAAGCCAGAGCGACCCGCAAGGAAAAAGGCGTAGGATCGAAGCAGGTAAGAAGGTTCTGGACGAACTGTTGACATGGGAGCAGGCATTCGATGCCTATATGTGTCTGTTTGATAAGTTATTGGAAGATGCAAATTGACCACCCACACCATTTGCGTTATTTAACAAACTCATGATGTGTTTGTGCAATGCTCCCGGGATAATTGGTCACCCGTGAATTTTTCATAAGGGTCTGATTATCATTTGT
>JAAENI010000086.1 GCA_024224595.1 Hyphomicrobiales bacterium | reverse complement strand
TGTCATTGGGCAGCACTGCTGTTGAAGAAGTAGAGGAATAAGATGCCAAGAAAACTGATTTATACTTTACTGCTGATAGCTTCGATTTCATTGATTCCAATGGGCTATCTATATAAGTCAACGCGTGATGTAAAATCGAAACCAAGAATTCAGGTTGTTTATGACATGGATAACCAGAGTTCATATGGGCAGCAAAAAGAAAACGAATTCTTTGCCGACAACATGAGCATGCGCAGCTATCCAGAAGGTACAGTTGCCCGTGGACAGCTCAATGAAGATGATGCCTACTATCGCGGCACAAACGACGCCGGCGAATTTATCGCTGACATGCCAGTTGATATGAATATGGAACTGCTTGAAAGAGGGCAGGATCGATTCAATATTTTCTGCTCGTCATGTCATGGCCATAGCGGAAACGGCGATGGACTTGTTCACAGACATGCCGCAAAACTTGCTGAAGGACTTTGGGTTCCACCATCGAACCTGACCAGCAAGGCCGTTGTTGATCTGCCGGTTGGCAACATCTTCAATACAATTTCAAATGGAATC
>JAAENI010000085.1 GCA_024224595.1 Hyphomicrobiales bacterium | reverse complement strand
CGATCTTGACAAGGCCATAACGTTGAATACTGTTCTTGCATGTTCCGGCAATCGGGCAATAGCCTTCATCGTCTCATCATAATGGCAGATGGCGTATTGTTCGATATCGGCGAGCCATTTATCATTTACAGAGACTGCATCGACCTCTCCCTGGTGCTCCTCAAACTTTGAAAAAGAAGACAGCTCTTTTGGGAAACAGGTCTGTTTGCGATATTCTTGGAAAGGCAGAGCTTTCAATAACTCAACAGTCCCGACGAATACACCACCATGGCCGCAGGCATCAGCGATTGCGGCTTGAACTTCATTTGACGGTTGCCCTTTTATTTTGATAGCGACAGTGACCAAAAGCAAAAACAGGCAAGAATATGTTTCACCCAGATAAGTCTCCAAGGCCTGGCGATCAGTGACCGGATCACTGTATAGATCAAAGATGTGAGCCTGTAATAAGCGCTCAATTCGCTCAACTGGTAAATCATATTTGACAATTACATCTTGCAAAGCGCGTGCCAGTGGATCACCGGACAAAGTCGCGGTATTGGTAACGATATCTACCCACCATTGATTGCGAATTTCTCCTGGCATCGGGTCAGAAATCAGTGCAGGTATTTCACGAATTTTGACATGGAATGCATAAAGTACAAAGGCCACATTGCGCAATTCGGGTGGCAAAAAGAGGCATGAAATATAGCGTCCGTAATCAGTTCGGCGCAAATGATCTGCACAATGTTGAAAATGGGAATCCATCCAAAATCCGCAATATAAAAAAATCAAACAACAGCCAGCATCGCAGCAGCAACCGCCCGACGCTCACCAAGCAGAATATTATAAGTTCTGACCGCCGCACCTGTGCCCATCGGATCGGCTGAAATATCGACTTTTCTGAGCGCCGCCCGAAGCTTTGTATCGATCGGGCAAAGATCATCGCCACTTCCAATCAGCAATATTTCAATGTTTTCAGCTTCTTGTAGTATTTTTTTAAAGTTTTTTATCACCAGATCGCCAGGCACCGCAACATTCCAGCTATAGATACCGGATGGCAGGCATAAGATGCTGCCACGATGACTCATCTGTGCAAAACGAAATCCACCATCGCCATAGGCATCAATAGGTGCACTTCCCGGAAAATGTGCCTCATTCATCGTCAAACCATGGGAGACAGAATAGTCCTTTGCCGTTTTTCTTTCAGCCATGGCAGCGTATCCTGGTGTTTCTGTATCAAGATTCAACTATCATGCAGGCACTTTATCATCTTCATCACTTTGGGCGCCAGCTACTTGTCCGGGCCGTAGCTTGAACAGGATCAACATCGGGGCAGCGATGAATATGGATGAGTAGGTACCGACAAACACACCAAAGATCATGGCAAACGTGAAAGAAGCAAGCACCGCACCACCCAGGAAATACAGAGAAAATAATGCCAGCAACGTCGTCACGGAAGTCAGGATTGTGCGTGACAGCATCTGATTAATTGACATATCAAGCAAATCCGGCACTGACATTTTTTTGTATTTGCGCAGATTTTCCCTGACACGGTCATAAACCACAACCGTATCGTTGAGTGAATAACCAACGATTGTCAGTACTGCGGCTATGGTTGACAGGTTAAATTCAAGCTGAAATAACGAAAATACACCAACCGTCAGCAGGACATCGTGCAAAGTGGCAACTACCGCACCGACGGCAAACTGCCATTCAAACCTGATCCAGATATAGAACATAATGGCCGCCAGGGCACCAAATACCGCCAATAGACCGGCCTGAGCCAGTTCGCCCGATACAGTGGGACCAACAACATCGACACGGCGGAATTCATAATCTGCCTGAAGGGCATCGCGGACTTTGATGACAGCACTTTGCTCGCCTGATTCGCCCGCATTTTGTGATTCAATACGTATCAGAACATCTTTTTCAGTGCCAAATTCCTGCACCTGGACATCACCCAGATTAAGTTCTCCAAGGGTGGAGCGAATTCCTGAAATGTCTGATTGCTCCTGATTGGCGCGCAATTCGATGATCGTACCCCCCAGAAAATCAATGCCAAAGTTCATGCTCAAGGTAAAAAACATCACGATAGAAACAGCAACGACAATAAGTGAGACCGGAAAGGACAACAATCTGTTTTTCATGAACTTCAGAGAGGTGTTTTCCGGCATGAAGGACAATAAACGGCGTGGAAGTTCTTTGGGTTTAGTCCATTTGACCCAGGTTGCAACCAGCAGACGGGTCATGGTGTAAGCCGTAAACACCGTTGTCAAAATACCGATTGCCAAAGTGACCGCGAAGCCCTGAACCGGGCCAGAACCCAGATAAAACAAGATCAGTGCCGCAATAAAGGTGGTGACATTGGCATCAACAATTGTCGACAACGCCTGGCGGAACCCTGCGTCAATCGCCTGAATTAAACTGCGCCCTCCGCGTCTTTCTTCACGGATGCGTTCAAAAATCAGGACATTGGCATCAACCGCCATTCCCATGGTCAACACGATACCGGCAATACCCGGCAATGTAAGGGTAGCGCCAATGAGGGTCAGCAATCCTAAAATGATTCCGATATTCGCAATCAAGGCAATGTTTGCGAGAACACCCAAGAAACCATAGGCCATGACCATAAAGATTAAAACCAGGACCGCGCCAATTTTGGCAGCGTCGCTGCCTTGTTTAATTGAATCTGCACCAAGGCTCGGACCAACGGTACGTTCTTCGATGAAATTCATCTGCGCGGGAAGCGCACCGGCTCTTAGCAGAATTGCCAGATTATTGGCTGATTCTGTGGTGAAATTTCCTGAAATCTGGCCACTCCCACCGCAAATCGCACCCCGGATTACAGGTGCAGTGATGACAGTTTCAGCCAGCACAATGGCAAACCGTCGACCGCCATTGGCGGTCGATTCCTGACAGAACCGTGATCCACCCTTTGAATCAAATCGGAAAGTTACAATTGCCTCATTGGTTTGTTGAT
>JAAENI010000084.1 GCA_024224595.1 Hyphomicrobiales bacterium | reverse complement strand
TTCATGTTCAAAGGCTGCCTCAAGCATGTCCCGGAAAATTTGTTCCTGCTGTGCTGGTGTTAATTGGCCGGCGTCGTCACGAGAGTCAAACTCGGTAATTTCAATCGTCAGCCCAGTCTCAGCAAGAATATCAAGCCGCCGGACAATATCTGCTTTTGTAATGGTATTCAAAGCAATATGTGCCTGCAGGCCAATGCGATCAATCGGCGCACCGGCAGCAAGTAAACTATTAATTAAATCACGATACTCAATTGTTGCAGCATCACTTGCTGCATTCAGAATGTTGTAATCATTGATTAACAGCCTCGCATCCGGCCGAATCGCACGTGCACGGATAAAATAATCTGCCCATGCCTCAACATTTGAATCATAGATGCCAGCCGTTTTAAACGTGTCCGAGTGATGTGTGACATGCAGAGGTTCGTTTAAAACATTCCAGTCTGTGATCGTTACGCCAGGACCTGAATCACTATAAAAATTCATAATGCCTGTTGAACTCAGGCGATCTGCAATTAAATCGTCATGGAAATCTTGAGCGCTAAATATCGCGCCAGCACGATATTCTGTTGGTGTTGGCCAGTCTGGTTTTTCCCACACAACATGCACAGCTCCTGCCGTTAAACCATTTGCAAAAGCAAGGGCATACGCTGCATCCGGATTTGCTGACCCGTTGCCGTTAAATGCTTGCCACTGCAGATCATTGCCTGGCACGATGTGATTGAAATTATCGATGACAGTAGATCGATAGTTCAGCACATCCTGCCAGGTTGGCGTGTATCGATCCTGACCCAATGACGTTAAATTTGGCAGAAGACCTTGTTTCTTCTGATCGGTATACCCATCAAATTCGGCTTGTGTCACCGCAAGAAGTGGACCACGGATTTGTGTTCCAAAGCGAAAAGCATGCTGCTTCATACCAACGTCAACTGTCGCATCTGGGAGTGGATTACCGTGTTGATCAACCACCCGAATCGTGACATCGGACTTCCTGTGGGCAAGGCTATCGCTTGGGCTCAACTGCCCAATCGCAAAGACTTTCTGGCCGGTTAGTTCGTTGGGGTTTGTAACAATGAGTGTTTGAGAACTTTCAGAAGCCGATGCAGACAATGTAACTGAAAGATCAAGCGTCGATGCACTTGTCCGGCTGAATGAATTGAGTGTCGTACCAGGTCCGGTGAGTGTGACTGTTGCCGCTGGGTCAAAATTTGATCCCTGCACCGAAATGCTGATTGTTTCTCCAACAACCATTGCAGCGGTTTCAGTGATAGTGACCTGATCGACTACTGGAATTGCTGATGATGCCGTTGTATCAACCGTGATGACATAATTCCCGTCCTGACTCACCGTTACGTTCGCCACTGACGAAACACCATTGGCTTCCGCAGTAATCTGGTAGTCACCGTTATACAGACCAATTGGTGCTATCCATTCACCAGTGCCACTGACTGCTTCATCAACA
>JAAENI010000083.1 GCA_024224595.1 Hyphomicrobiales bacterium | reverse complement strand
GTTTTAATGTGTCGGTTATGACTTTTGTCATGTTGATATCGGCTGTTGAGGGTTCAGGATCGCCTGAGGGGTGGTTATGAACCAGCAATATGTTTGTGGATGCCAGTTCCAAAGCGCGTTTTGCAATCTCCCTGGGATACACTGGAGTATGATCGACGGTTCCTGTTTGCTGGACTTCATCGGCAATCAGGCAGTTTTTCTTGTCCAGGAATAATATTCGAAACATTTCCACGTCAGAAAAAGCCATGGTAGTTCGACAATAATCCAGGACCGCAGACCATGAACTTAAAATAGTGCGCTCACGTATGCGTTCGGCATTCATTGTGTTGGCCGCAGCGTGGATGAGTTTGAGGTCAGTGATAACCGCTTCTCCCAGACCCTTTATTGCAGAAAGACGATTGGGTGGTGCTGCCAGAATTTCAGCAAGAGAACCAAACTCTGATAACAATGTCTTGGCCAGCGGTTTGGTGTCACGACGCGGAATGGATCTGAAAAGTAACAGTTCGAGAATTTCATATTCTGCCAGAGAATCGGCACCTCTGGTTCGAAATTTGTCTCTCAGTCTATCGCGGTGACCGTGATAATGCGGTTTTACCGGCTCGATTGCCTCGGTAAAGTGTCCCTTGTTGCCGGTCAGTTTTTCTTCGCCAGTTGGTTTCTTTATCGTCTTTCCCCATTTTTGATGTTTGATTAAATATAGGGTGGCATCGTATAACCTGATGGCGAAAGCGTAAATATTTCACAGCCATCTGCAGTAATGCCTATTGTGTGTTCGAACTGGGCGGTCAGCGATCTGTCTCTGGTAACCGCAGTCCAGCCATCGCGAAGAATCTTGACTGCCGGTTTGCCGAGATTGATCATCGGTTCGATAGTGAAAATCATACCTTGTTTGAGTTCAACTCCGCTGCCAGCGTGACCGTAATGAAGAACATTAGGAGCGTCGTGGAATAGCTTATTTACCCCATGGCCACAAAAATCCCTGACAACAGAACATCTGTGTGATTCTGCGTATGTTTGAATGGCATATCCGATGTCACCCAGATGATTGCCCGGTTTGGCGGCTTCGATGCCCAGTTCAAGGGAACGATAGGTAACTTCTACCAGTCTTTCAGCAGCCCGGCTGACCGGGCCGACATAATACATCCTGCTGGAATCGCCGTGCCAGCCATCCAGAATATAAGTGACATCAATATTGACAATGTCACCTTTCTTCAGGCGCTTGTTGTCGGGTATGCCGTGGCAAACGACATGATTGATGGAAGTGCAGCAGGATTTCGTATAACCACGATAATTCAATGTTGCCGGCACTGCATTGTGTTGTTTGCCGAACTGAAAGACGAAATCATCCAGAGCCTGGGTAGTGACACCGGGAACGACGAGTTTACTCAATTCATCCAGACAGGTTGCCGTCAGCAGGCAGGCTTTCTTCATTTCTGCAAAATCTTGGGGCGAGAACAGTTTGATAGCGCCGGTGTTTTTGTTCGGGACAGTACTGGCATCAACATAAGTCATAGTTTAGGGCCTGTTACAGGTTTAATAATTTCAACCATTTTTTCAGCGACAATTTCTTTGCTGCTGATTTTGCACCGAATCGCAAATGCTTCAACCCCCTGCGCACTGGCGTTGTCGAAAGCATCGCAATATAAGGGATCAATATCACTTGCAAAAGAGAATTTGTCACCATCATTGCGTTGAATCAGATAAAGCATGATTGCCCGATCGCCATTATTGGTAACATTTGACAATTCATGAAGATGTTTGCGACCCCTTTCAGTAACGCCGTCGGGAAACTCATGCAGGCCATTCTGGCGTTGAAGTGTGACGCTTTTGACTTCAATATATGTATTAAAAGTCTGCTCATTGTGTTGTGACGACAACAAGATATCAATCCGTGAATTTTCACCATACTTCACCTCACGTCTTAACGTATCAAATGCGCCAAATTCAGGGAGCAAACCACTAACTATGGCCTCTTCAGCAATAGCGTTGGCCTGATTGGTATTGACCCCGACCAGTGTATCGTTTGGGGTCGGTAAATTGATTAATTCCAGGGTATGGCTTAGTTTTCGTTTTGGGTTGCTGGCTTTTGAAATCCAGACAATTGAACCTGGTTCTTTCAAGCCCATCATCGAACCTGGATTTGGACAGTGGACGGTCATCATTGTGCCGTCTTCGAGTTCTACATCGGCCAAGAATCGCTTGTATCTTTTGATCAATATCGCCCTGATCAGAGGTGAGGGGAATTTCATAGTTGTTGTTTCCAAATCTTGTATGCTAACGGTGTTGCCAATAGAGATGTATATGAGTCTTTGAGCAAAGTACCGGCGATCAATATTGAACCTTCAAACTAATTCAAACTGGAAAAATTGATGAGGAGTTTAGGTTTCGGACTCGAACGAATTGGGCTTTTAGTATTAAAATTTCCAAAAATTGGTACGATATTGCTGATCTTTGTTTGTGTACTGGCGGGAATGTCCCTGACGTCTTTGCGTTTTGATGGCAATGTTACCGCTGTTTTACCCGATGACAGTCAAGCATATAATGATTTTTTCAAACAAAAAGAATTGTATCGTGATTCTGCCAAAGATATCACCATTATTGTTCGCTCTGAACGATTGATGAGCGCGGCGGGTCTGGAAGACCTGCGAAATCTACAATTGGATATTGCGATTACGGATGGGGTTGAGAATGCGAC
>JAAENI010000082.1 GCA_024224595.1 Hyphomicrobiales bacterium | reverse complement strand
TGCAGCAACCACGCCGACATGGCAGGCAAGACTCCAGCCCGGATCAATAATCTCCTGAATTCAAAATATTTTCTACCCCCGCTGTACAAACGCATTGCCAAGACGATGAACAAGTAAGTACAAAGAAAAAAGTTCAACTTTTGCCCATCGAGACACAAATCCTGTCGAGATGAAAAGTTGAACTTTTTGGTTTTGACACCTTTCTTCGGTAGAGTCATTATTTAACTCTTGTAAAATGGGGAAGGGAGAGCGATCCCCCCCCTTGCCCATCGGGATCACCCTACAAGTTGCCAGTAGAATACAAACCAGATAAAGACGGTGAAGACAACCGACACAAAAGTATAGTAGGCACGATTTAAGTTCGACCATTTGTGTTGCAACCATAACCGTCCACACATAAAGATAACCACAAGACTCAAGATTGCCGCGATGGTCATTAGGGTCGAGCCAATACTAAATGATGCTGGGATGCCATACACAGGTGCAGTTGGGTCGGTGATTAGTGTGCCAAAGATAATCCCAAATCCAATGAGGTAAAGTAGGCTTACCCCACCCGCCACAAGGCGTGCCCATTTCAGTTCTGCTTGCGATTTGCGGGATGTCCAAATTGCCCAGACAATTGTGCTGATAAATGTCAGGAAACTTATCCCTATGATTGCCGTGTGCAATGACACTCTATCATACCAATTGAGACGTTGAAAACTATTGTTGCCAATTCCTATATGCAGGTAAGTGGCTTCACCATTTGCATCAGTACTGAAGGCAAGGTCAAATGGCAGAACGTTGTTATCACTGCTGGGGATAAAATAGGTTTCCGATACAGGCAACCAACTAGCATTGATGCCGGCTATTGAAATAGTACCGTCGCCATTACTGACAATACTGCGTTCATCGCTAAACATATTGAGCTTTCCAGCATTGTTATGAACCATTCTATCTCTGCGATACGCGCCAACAACATGGTCTACAGAAATGTTTGTATTTGTTTCAGGTACTACCAGATTTTCAGATGGCGAGAAAAATTCATTGACAACAGAATTAACAAGATCATATTGAATAGCGTTCTCGCCGGCAGTGTGTTGATTGTAGACTACCGTTACTCCCAGATTTAATTCAGGTATCAGTACCATATTAGCGGCTGCTCCTTCCCAGTCGCCGCCATGTCCATAAGAGTCATACCCATTGTGGCGAGCATGAAACCAGCCCAGCCCCGTTCCGTCTTTTTCTGCCAGAGCTTCATGATTTGCAAATTGCACTTGCTGCATCATGGCGACTGTTTCTGGGCGTAGAAACGACATGCCGTTGTATTCACCCTCATTGAGATGAGCTAACATAAAGGGAGCGAAATCTGTTGGGGTTGCCATCAGTGAACTGGCAGGGCGGCTGTTGAAATAATCAAAGGGGTAGGCGATATATTCGCCATCTCCGTAGGTGTAATTGATAGCCCGCATCTGCATGAGATCATCATCCCAACGGAAGGTTGTCCCGTCCATACCAAGTGGACCAAAAACATTTGCTTGCATATATTCTTCGAATGTTACGCCAGAAACATCTTCGATAACGCTGCCCAAGATGGTAAAGCCCGTATTAGAGTAGCGATACAACTCGCCAGGCGGGCTAATACGGTCAAAT
>JAAENI010000081.1 GCA_024224595.1 Hyphomicrobiales bacterium | reverse complement strand
TTATTCACGTTTACTGGACAGCGTTATGCTTTTCTTGTGGTCAACCAGACCACGGCGAAAATCATGCCTTGCCAGTAAACGTGAATAAACGGTCAAATGCTTCCGTGTAAACAAGAAACGGTCTAGGGCAACATACAATTATCGCGTAGCGACAGGTTCATCTCCACGATAGTCATAAAATCCTCGACCTGCTTTGCGACCCAGCCAACCTGCTTCGACATATTTGACCAGTAGTGGACAGGGTCGGTATTTGGTATCTGCCAGACCATCATATAGCACCTGCATGATGGAAAGACACGTATCAAGACCAATAAAGTCTGCCAATTGCAACGGACCCATCGGGTGATTTGCACCCAGACGCATAGCAGAATCAATCGAATCAACACTGCCCACACCTTCATAAAGGGTATATATCGCCTCATTAATCATCGGTAATAATATCCGATTAACCATAAATCCAGGAAAATCTTCAGAAACTGCGGTGGTTTTGCCTAATGCATCAACATATTCCCGTGCTCTTGAAAACGTATTTTCATCCGTCGCTATACCGCGCACCAGCTCAACCAGCTTCATAACAGGAACCGGATTCATAAAATGAACCCCGACAAATTTTTCTGGCCGATCGGTGGAAGCTGCAAGCCTGGTGATTGAGATAGAGGAAGTATTGGTCGCTAATATCGCATTTCGATCGAGTACTGGACACAATTTGGAATAAATCCGGCGTTTAATTGCTTCATCTTCAGTTGCTGCCTCTATAATCAGATCGCAACTACCCAGCGCCTCCATGTGGTTTGCTGAACGGATCCGTTCAACTGCCGCCTGACGTTCACTTTCTGAAATTTTTTCAGAAGCAACCTGCCGGGCGAGATTCCCATTAATTGTGGCGAGACCGGATTCGATTTTCTCGTCATTGAGGTCATTCAGAAATACATCATAACCGGCAAGCGCACTTACATGTGCGATTCCGCCGCCCATCTGCCCTGCACCAATGATACCGATGGTTTTGATATTTGTCGCCATATCGCCTTCCCGAAAATTGTGCCAAAATTGAAATGGCTAGAGCAAAATAATTACCTAGCCATTATTAACCCAGTCGAAGCAATATTCAATAACACGGATTCATTTGGCCAGTTTTTCACATCTGCCTGCAAGGCATGATTTCTTCGGTGGGCCAAATCAGTCCAATGCTTTCTCAAACTCCGGCAACACATCAAACAGATCGGCAACCAGCCCATAATCTGAAACCTGAAATATTGGAGCCTCTTCGTCCTTGTTGATAGCAACAATTACCTTGGAATCTTTCATACCAGCCAAATGCTGGATCGCACCTGAGATTCCACAGGCAATATACAAATCTGGTGCAACTACTTTACCAGTTTGGCCAACCTGCCAATCATTTGGTGCATAGCCTGCATCAACAGCGGCACGTGAAGCCCCTATCGCTGCGCCAAGTTTATCGGCAACAGGTATAATTACTTCTTCAAATTTTTCCGCTGATCCAAGAGCTCGTCCTCCAGAAATAATAATTTTGGCAGACGTCAGTTCAGGTCTGTCAGATGACGAAAGTACATCACCAATAAACTTGGACAATCCATTGTCAGCGGGAACTTCAATATTTTCCACACTGGCAGAACCACCTTCTGTCGCGGCGCCAAATCCTGCGGTACGCACAGTTATTACCACTTTGCTATCAGAGGTTTTGACAGTTTGCATGGCATTACCGGCATAAATCGGACGCTCAAATGTATCCGCTGAAATAATCGCTGTTACATCTGACAATTGCATTACATCCAACAATGCTGCAACGCGCGGCAATATATTTTTTCCTGTTGCAGTGGATGAAGAAATAATCACATCATATCCATCTGCAATGCTAACAATCAGATCTGCCATCTGTTCAGCCAGATGATTTTCCAGATGATCTGCTTGTGCCAGTAATATCTTGGATACTCCATCCAATTTCGCGGCTTCGTTGGCTACGTCTTCACAGCTCTTGCCAGCCACCATTACATGTACATCCCCGCCAATTTGGCTAGCGGCGCTGAGCGCTTTGGCGGTCTGTTCGCTAAGCGTTGAATTATCATGATCTGCTAATAGTAGTATTGTCATCGGATTTCCTTATCCACGCTTTACAGCACGCCCGCTTCATTTTTCAGTTTATCGACCAATTCTGCGACATCGGCAACAATTACACCTGCCTGTCTTGCTGGTGGTTCTACCGTCGTTACAACGCTAACGCGCGGTGTTGTATCAACGCCATAATCAGCCGGCAATTTCTCATCCATCGGTTTTTTCTTCGCCTTCATAATGTTTGGCAATGAAGCATAACGGGGTTCATTCAGTCGCAAATCAGTGGTGATAACTGCTGGCATTTTCAATTCAACGGTTTGCAAACCGCCGTCCACTTCGCGGGTAACCTTTGTAGTTTCCGCTGATACCTCAAGCCTGGAGGCAAAAGTTCCCTGCGACCAGCCCAATATTGCAGCCAGCATTTGCCCGGTTTGATTGCTATCATCATCAATTGCCTGTTTTCCAACGATGACCAGACCTGGTTGCTCTTCGTCGACAATACCTTTTAAGATTTTTGCCACAGCCAATGGCTCAACCAAATCATCAGTCTTGACCAGAATACCACGATCAGCGCCCATCGCCAGAGCGGTACGAATAGTTTCCTGAGCCTTTTGTGGACCAATTGATACAGCAATGATTTCGCTGGCAATCCCAGTTTCTCGCAGCCGCAATGCCTCCTCGACCGAAATTTCATCGAATGGATTCATCGACATTTTGACATTTGCCAATTCAACGCCAGATCCGTCTGGCTTGACTCTAATTTTGACGTTGTAGTCAACAACCCGTTTAACAGGCACGAGAATTTTCATTACCTAACCCTCTTGGTTTCAAATAATTTGTCAGGATGACTAATGCCAATAAGGCCCGGCGTCAATGACCCAAATTAACGTATTGAATATCGATCTTTATTTCAATAATTGTTGATCCTAATTTCCACTGCCGTCCCGACCCCAGGGTGAAGGTGTATTTGCTTCCGACTGAACTTCGCGGGTATCGGAATTTTGGACTTCAGCCACTTCTGGAGCCTCGTTTCCGTTTCTGCTTTTGCCACCCCTAAACAATTTCACACCCGGGCGACGCAAAAACAAAACCAACAATGCACCGGTTAAGATGCCACCCACATGAGCACCCCAACTGACATCACTGTCAGAGTTGAATATTAGTTCGAACACCTGATAAGAGATCCATGCGCCGATCACCCAGAGGGCAGATATTCGCAACGGAATTTTTCCAAACATCAACACCCATATTTTCACCTGCGGATGTAACATTAAGTAGGCTGCAATGATACCCGCAGCCGCACCTGATGCTCCAATTAGAGGAGCAACGGATTGGGGATTGATCATACCATGTCCCAATGCACCAGCCGCCGCACAGGTCAAATAGAACAGCAGAAATCTAAAATGCCCCAATGCATCTTCTACATTGTCTCCAAAAACCCATATAAAAAGTATGTTGCCGGCCAAATGCATAAAATTCGAATGAAAAAAAGCATAAGTCACAAAAGAAGCCTGCTCCGGCAAAGTAGCATAAACTGTGGGCAGCGACTCATAACCATTAATGACAGCCGGAATATATCCAAAAGAGATATAGGTGGCGTGCACTGCTTCTGCGCTGGATAGCGATGGTGTGCTCCAGACAACCCAGATAATTATGTTGGCAGCAATGAGCAGCAGAGTGACATATTGGATTTTCACATGCTTAAGCTCATTGGCATCATGTAATGGCAGAAACAATCTATTCACTCCAATTCAATATCTATTTTTGCCGGGAATCCATAAGACATCCGCCCTGCCCAGATCGTTGGCATGGCGAGCCAAAACAAACAGCAAATCAGACAACCGGTTCATATATATGATCACCATCGGGTTGACAGTTTCATCATTGTTTTGTGACAATTCAACTATCCCACGTTCAGCTCGTCTGGAAATTGTACGCGCCAGATGCAGATGCGCAGCCAATGCATTGCCTCCGGACAAAATGAAAGAACGTAATGGCTCAAGCCTGCCATTATACTGATCAATGTAAGCTTCGAGCGCTCCGACCTGACTACTATCAATTCTCAATGGCTCAATTCGGGTCACATCGGAATTTTCACCATGATTGTCATCGGGTACTGATAAATCTGCACCCAAATCAAACAAATCATTCTGAATTAGTTCCAATATGGTATCAATCGCATCGCTTTCAGAATAGAGTCTTGCTACTCCGATTGCTGCATTGGTTTCATCTACCGCGCCATAACAACTGACACGCAAATCAAATTTTTTTCGCCGGGCGCCAGAACCAAGCGCCGTCGTGCCATCATCACCGGTTTTGGTATAAATCTTGTTTAGTATTACCATCTGGGTTCAAAACTCACGTCAGGTGACAAGTGTGTATCATCATTGCATCACCGCCCGACAAAATACAATGCTGCAAGCATGATAATCACCACAACAAACTGCACAATTACCCGGTATCTCATCATTTTTTGCGAAAACTCATTACTACCCCCACGCATCATGTTCCACAGGCCTAGAGCCAGTATTATGACCACTATTATTATTGCAATAGTGGCCAGTAAAAATAATATATCAGTCATATTTAGAGCGCTTTCGATGAAATATGAACCGTTTGATGCCCTGTATTGGTCCATCAGCGTCGTTGCGAAGTTTGTCCGATGGATAAGCATCGCGCAGCGCTCCGCGTCTAGCTGAGTGGGCCAATACAGGACACCCGCTTTTTTACATAAGCTATTGAAACAATTTGATAGTCGGGCCGTTCGAAATTGTCCAGCATTGTTGAATCGCGCTT
>JAAENI010000080.1 GCA_024224595.1 Hyphomicrobiales bacterium | reverse complement strand
CCGCTCATTACCAGCAATGGCGGTGCAGCATCGGTTAGCATAAATGTTGATGAAAACACACTTGATGTCACCGATGTAACAAGTAGCGATGTTGATGGTGGCACGCCTGCTTATTCTATTATTGGTGGCCCGGAGGCTGGCCTGTTTACAATTGATCCGGTTACCGGCAAACTGGAGTTTAATGTTGCTCCTGATTTTGAATTCCCCACCGATGGCGGCGGCATCAATCAATATGATTTGATTGTCCAGGTCAGTGATGGCAATGGTGGAACGGATACGCAGTCGATCCGGGTCATCGTTCTTGATGTTGATGAAAGCGTACCTATAATAGTCGACCCAACTGATCCACCTGTTATCGAACCGCCTGAACCACCCATTATCGAACCTCCTAAACCACCTATTGTCGAGCCGCCTGTAATTGATCCGGCTATAGTTGAAACGCTTGATGACAAGACCGGGGCAACAGCAGATAAACCACCGGTTGTGGATGAACAACAACCCAGTGAGCCGGATTTTATTACGCAGTTACCCGAAGAAATAAAGATCAAACCAATTGACCTGGCCAAGTTCGAGAATAAAGTCGAACTGAAGAAGTTTGACCTTAAACTCCTTGCTTCACTTGATCAAATTCAGACAGAGATGCAGGAACATGGCAATGTATTTGGATTTGATTCAGAAACGATAACATTTGGAACAGGAACACTGCTCACAGCAGGTTATGTCGGCTGGATATTGCGAAGTGGAGCCTTGTTGAGTGCCCTATTATCGACCATCCCCGCATGGGCCACGTTTGATCCGATCATTGTACTGGCAGCGCGCCGTTCTGAGGAGAGGGATAAGGTGCTGACAGAAGGCAAATTCGCCAATGTCGAACGCGTATTTGAAAACGCTGCACAAAATATAAACAAGCCGGTAGCGCAAGCCTGATTTGGATTATTCAATACTACTCAAAAGTTAAGGATGATTTGGTTATTTTGACTTGACCCGGTCACTTCGCTTACCCCACCTATGGTAATGCGATAAATACTCCCCATTTGACACAACTTTTCAGATCGATTTATTGTGAGCAAACTTGACGACTTATACCAAGTTGCGGAGATACTAACTCATATGATGACCCAAAATCGTCTGCCTGCTAGGCGCGTCTCGAAGGCGGATGCGAGGCATCGTTCGAGAGGCGCGAAACGTCAGGTGGGCGATTTTGGGTTGCCGCAGGCCAGTATCCTGAGGGTTTTGGACGTTGTTGCGCTTCGCTCGTGGTAACAGTACCAAGTCGCAAAACGCGCCTGCTATATTCACAAACCAAGTGCACCGCTATATACAGGTGGGGCGATGAGGAAAAGATACTGTCAGCTTGATTTAGACGAGCGCATTGAGTTGAATTGCCTGCGTGATGCGGTTTGTTCACTTAGGAAGATAGGCAAGTTGATGACCTTTTACTCAGGTATCCGTCCAATTTTGATCAATCAAATGGGTAAATACCCAATTATCTTGTTGTAGTAAGTTGATCATCTATCAACTAGCACCGGGCACTGGGCATGACGTACGATCCGGGCCGCTGTTGAGCCCAGGAAATAATCAGACAGGCCTGGACGATGTGAAGCAACAATAATCAAGTCTGCGTCATAAATCCGCGCAGCTTCAAGTATTTCATTTGCCGGGTGGCCTGTACGTATTTTCACGTCAGATTTGATACCCGCTTTTCCTGCAATCTCAGTCAGCTTCTCATGTGCAAGTTTTTTCGAATTTTCCACTAAATCCATCGGCAATTCCGCTTCGATGTAGTTCGGAATACTTCCAACAACACTGACCAAAACTATTTCCCCGTCATCGTCGATTAGTTTCTTTGCTATTTTAATGGCGTTAATGCCACTATGTTCATGTGAAAATTCTATGGGCACGAGTATTATTTTATACATGATGAATTACCGCTGATTGAGGTCCAGTATTGAATGCTCCATGGCAAGGGTACAAAATTAAATATAGCAAAACCACAACGACGCGCATTGATCAAAATCAACCGGTACATGACAACTGAATTATCAAAGAATGGTCCTTTTACCAATAATAATCAATATTTCTCTGGCAAGTTAATATATTTCAGACAGCTTCAACTGCGCACCTTATACAGAAAGCATCTGGATTGGTCGTGAGACTCACCAAATGCGCGAGACTTGCCTCAGCAGAAATAGCAATGCCAAACTTCCTACCCAACTGAGTGCTGGTGCAAATCCAATTTGATCAATCAAAAAACCCAGGATAATAGAGCCCAGTGCAGTTGCCCCAATGCCAACCATTACCCAAAGGCTCATCACGCGGCCACGTAAATCATCATCCAGATCAACCTGAATAGCCGTTTGCATTGAGATCGCGGAAATGGAAGCCGTAAAACCCAGGCAGCCAATTAGAAACAGCGTCAGGTGCCAGGAATACGAATTGCCAATAATCGGCACCAATCCAGTCCCTGCAACAGCACTGACAAGAGCCAGACGGGGTAATCGTCCCGGAATTTGCCCTGGCATTAGGGCTTTGGTCATCCCGGCAATCAATGCGCCAAGACCAGCGCTGGATATTAAAAATCCAAGGCCAATAGCCCCGGTATTAAACACGCCATCGGCAAGTACCGGCAGGATCTCAAAAGTACCGCGAATGATAAATGCAAAAATGCCGGTAATTATTACAGCTTGTCGAATCAGTTTATTGTGAAATACATGCCTAAAGCCGATACTCAGTTCCCGTAGGAATGGTTCAGAAATATTCTTTCCGGAAGATCGCTGGCGCGGTTGCAGGAAGTAAATCGCGAATATGAATGGCAAATAACACAATACTTGAATGAATAACGACTGTCCCACTCCCCAGTTAGCGATGATCCACCCACCCAATGCCGGACCTGTCAAACGTGCCAGATTGAAATTAATAGCGGTAAAGGCGACAACCGAAGCGACAGCGCTGCGCTCTACAAGACGCGGCGCCAGTGACATACGCACAGGATGATGGGCAGAAGCGATAATGCCCGACAAACTTGATAGAATTGGTAGAAGGATCAATCCGAGTTGTCCAAGGCTGAAGCTGGCAAAAAGAGCAAACGCCAGAAAAAACATCGAAGCCTGGGTAATCAGCGCAGCACTTTGTACCCTGATTCGATCGATCAAAACGCCAAACAACGGCCCGATGATTACGGTTGGTGCAAAGTTCACAAACGCCACAAATCCGACATAACTGGCGGACGACGTAAGATCCCATGCAATCCAGCCAAGCGTTACGCGCTGCATCCAAAGCCCATTTAATGCGAACATGTTGCCAATAATGTAGATGCGAAAATCACGAAATCTGAGGGCTGAAATATTCATCGGGCAAAGTTATCGTGCTCATATGATTCTGACCAGAAGTATTCTCTTGGTTATGACTTGGTTATAATCTGTGGCAGAACTCATTTTTGTCTGATATGGCCTTTTGATAAAATCAACGGCAACAGAATTGCTGAGAAAAGACTGTATTTAAATGAAAATGATCATTGTGCTCAATTTGTGAGCTGTTGTTGGATTTGTCTAACGCAAATTATTTGTTCTCAGTAGAATTACGCAGAAATATCACCCAATATGATACAGCAACCAGCAATCCTCCCCCCACTATATTCCCCAGTGTTACAAAGACTAGATTGATAAAAAATGTTGGCAGATCCCAATCAACATTTCCCCCAAGCATCGCTACAGGCACTACATACATGTTGGCGACTGAATGTTCGAATCCCACCCCGACAAAGGCGGCTATCGGTGGAATTATTACTGCAACTTTACCCGTAACCGTGTGGGCGGCAAAGCTCATCCAGACTGCGAGGCAGACCAGGATGTTGCATAAGATGCCGCGGAAAAACGCCTGTGTTAAACTTAACTGCAATTTGGATTGCGCAATTTCCGCGACCTTTTCGGACAGAGCACTGGAAGTCATGACATCGGCAAGTACGACAAATACCGCAATTGTTAATGCCCCCAGAAAATTACCACCAAAAACAATTGCCCAATTCCGTAACAATCCCCAAATCGAAATTTTTCCATCAATCAGAGAAATAACCATCAACGCGTTGCCCGTGAACAATTCCGCTCCCGCAATGACCACTAATATCAGTCCAAGAGAAAACGCGACGCCGCCTAAAAACCGTGTAGGACCTGTACCAAGTGTACTGTCTGCTACAACCAGAGTAAAAAACAAAGCACCCAGTGCAATATATGCACCAGCCAAAATAGCCAGCACAAACAGCTTCATCGCGGGGGCTTCTGCTTTGATAATACCAGCACTTCGCACCATTCGAGAAACCGCCTGCGGCGAATGAGCATCTACGACAGAAACACGCGGTTCAATTGTTTTTGGCATGTTTTACCAGTCCTGTCGGTTAATTAGCGGCATTCGATTAGAATTGTTTCAAACAGTTTAAACGTGCTAATCCCTACTGCTGCGATTTATATTCTGATGATATTTTCAAGGCGAATGGCCAGTTCACTGGTGCTCAATTTAGTCAAATCCTTGTCTATTTCGGCAACCACCAGCTTATGGAAGTTTTCTCCGAGCGCGATGCGTAGATCCCCCCGGTTTGAGGTGTTTGCCGTCACGGCATTAATCTTTCTCTTTCTGGCTACTAATTGATATTAGCTAAAGCCTCAGTTTCACCAGCTTGGAGTCTGTCAGACACCAAAATATCAAAAATGTAGCCCAATAATTATTGTCATGATCCAGGCTGTTTTTGTACCAGATATACTATTGGGCAGCGTGCAGCTTCCAGGATTTCATAAATGTCCAGGTTGTTGTCTTCACCAACCACAATAAAAGCTGCCTTGAGGCTTTTTTTGTATAACAATTCCAGAACCTGATTTACACTGTGATGAGTAGTGATGTTATCTCGCCCGGATGCCGACCCGGTACCGGAAGAAAATGATGTTTTGCTTTCAGATTTCATGAAAGAAATTACCTGGAATGGCACATTCATTTCCCGGGCAACTTGGTTTGCCAGTTCTAGAAAACTACCGTCACCGGAATCACCATAATTCAAATAAACGATTTCATCGCTTGTCATTGGGGTTCGTTGATGGCCCAAAAGAACAAGATCGCCCTTTGATGAAACAGAATGTAAAAGCGGCATCAATTGTCCGGGTTTACTTTCAAAAGACCAGTTTATGGAAGCCTCATTCGCCGTTTTTGCCAGAATTGTTTTGAACATCCTGGCATCACGACGAAATGCAGAGGCCATTGCCTTGGGAGTAACCCGTCGTGGTATTCCCGATTGGAAAGCAACCGCCTTTGCCAAAGGTAGATTGGCATGCCGCAAAATGGATTCATCTTCGACCAGCAGGCCGTGCACAACACCTTTTACTTTCTGCGCTAAACTGGTTGCCATCGCAATCGCTGCATCAGCATCTGCAAAACAAGTTGCACTGATTATCACCTTGCTTTGGTGTTTGCCGGTGTTCAAGATGATTTCCTCCGATCTTCAATATCCTTGCTATCGGCCGATTTTGCGAATACTACCCGACGATTGGCAAATTCTCTAAGACGCGACTCCACCAGTCCATTCACCGATTCCTTTGGGAATTCACCATTCTTGTTTCGCACACCAGCCTTACAACCAGTCAATATTTCCATCCCCTGATCTATCGTTTCGATTGCGATGACCTTGAACCTGTTCTTTTTCACGCTTTCAACCACACGTGAACGCAGCATCAGATTTTTTACGTTTGAAACTGGCATCAATATTCCCTGCTGACCCGTCAAATTCCGCGCCAAACAGACATCATAAAATCCCTCTATTTTTTCATTGATACCACCAATCGCCTGTATTTGCCCACGCTGGTTGATAGATCCTGTCACTGCTAAAGATTGATCAATCGGCAATTGAGAGAGCGCCGAAAGCAACGCGAACAGTTCAGCAGCTGAGGCGCTGTCGCCATCGACCCCTCCATAACTTTGCTCAAATGCAATACTAGCCCAAAGGGACATAGGCACATTGAGGGCATAATTGGTTGCCAGATAACTAGAGAGAATCATCACGCCTTTCGAATGAATCGACCCGCCAAGTTCGACTTCTCGTTCAATATCGATTACTTTCCCGGTTCCCATTCGTACCTTGGCGGTAACTCGCGACGGTCGTCCAAACCGGTAGCTGCCAATCTGAAGTATGGAAAGTGCGTTAATTTGGCCAATTTCAAACCCATCGGTTTCGATCAATATTGTGCCTCTGGTAATTGCCTCCTGGGAAAGTTCACGGATTCTGCTCGCGCGTTTGTCCTTTTCATTAATGGCTTTATCAATATCATGCGAATTAATGACTTTTCTACCAGCTTCAGCTGTCCAATAATCGGCTTCTCTCAGGATATCTGACAATTCACCCAAATTTAAAGACAGTTTCTTTGTATCATCAACAAGACGCGAGCCTTCCTGTAGTAGCCTCGCCACACCTTTTGGATTCAAAGCTCTGAGATTATTACGCTGGGCAATGGATCCAATCATACTTGCAAAAAATTGCATGGTTTCATCGTTACGCTCACCTGCATCATTGAAATCCGCCTGCAATTTGAACAGTCTTTGAAAGTCTAAATCAAGCGACGCCAGCAGATAATAGAGCATACGATCACCGACGAGAACAACACGCACATTCAGCGGAATAGGATCGGGTTCCAGCGAGACCGTCGTAATGAATCCAAGTTTTTCACCTGCGGAAACAATTGAGATATTGCCGGATTCCAGACAACGCTTCAATGCATCCCATGCAAATGGCTCCGTTAACACCTCTCTTGCATTTAAGATTAGATACCCGCCGTTTGCGAGATGCAGTGCACCGGGTTTAATCATTGTGAAGTTGGTGGTCAACGCTCCCATCTCAGAGACGTGTTCCACCCGGCCTATAAGATTGGCGAGTGTAGGCAGGTCTGCGACGACAATCGGGGCAACTGCCTCATTGGAAGGGTCATTGGAGACCACAACATTAACGGTGTAACGATAAAATCGTGGTTTGGTATAATGTTTTGAAGTTGCAACAGGAAATGCTCCAGCTTGTTGTGTGGGCTCGGAATCAAGAAATATGTCGGCATTCTGGATCAGATCAGCTCGAACGGATGCAAGGTATTTTGTTACCGGTTTGAAGGATTTGAATTCATCCTCGACTTCCACTATCGAGTCTCCAACACCCTGCTCCGCCATTCGTACATTCAGAATTTCGACAGATTGACGACGTTCTTTTTCCCGATTGGGAACCAGTTTGAGTATCGCCTCAAGCTCCTTTTGAGTGACTGCAACATTATTATCAATCTGCTGGCGTTTGTCCTTTGCTAAAGCGTTGTAATCTTCTGGCTTAATGGTCTCGCCCTTATGGATTGCAGCCACTGCAAATCCCATCGGTGTGCGCAGGATAGCGATGTCTCTTTTTCGGGCATTCTTGCCCAATTGACTAAAAGATTGCTCATTTTGATCATCAAATTCTTGATCAATATGACGGCGTTGGGTCCGATAATCTTCTGAATCGAACAGGGCCGGAATATTATTTGCCAGGTCATCAACCAGAGTCTCCATCGCCATTTTTAGACGTATTGCCAAACCCGGAGGGAGCTCTATCGCAATTGGTTTATGGGGTACATCAAAATTGTTAACATAGACCCAGTCATTTGGCACTGGCTTATTGCCCGCCTCTTGCTGGAAAATTTTTTTGACGGCATTATGCCTACCGCTTCCTGATTTGCCCAACACAAACAAATTGAAATCTTCATGCCTGATTTTTGCAGCCATCCTGATCGCACCAAGCGCCCGTTCCTGGCCGATGAGATCGTCATGCAACTTCAGATCTTTGGTTGTTTTGAAATCAAAGATGGAAGAGTCACAAGTCGCACAAAGTTGATTTGCTGCCAATTGATTTTTTGCTTTGATTATCTTCGGCATCCAGACAGTCTCCAACATTTCTCAACAAAACCATAGTCAATCATCACGACAAATTAGTAACCACAATATTCCTGTACCTGGGCGTCAGGATTATTGGGAGATACGGAGTCAATTCGCCGGTCTGTGCAGTCCCTCAGGCAACACAGTAGCCTCTCTGCCACAAGCTATATCAACCTGCTTTTTTTTGCAGGCCTACAAAATTTGATAGACTCAGTTACTGTCACTATTAAAACTCCTTGAAGTTAAGACTAGCGGTTTTGTTGGCACCACTAACTGCAGCCAAGTCATAGAAGTTATTCCAAGCCTGTCGTGAACCAAAATTACCCCGCTGGCTTTCAATAGCTTTGATCAACCGGTGTTGATGGTAATTCGCTGGGTGTTTTTAACCTCGGTTTTCTCCCGCCCTATCAAAACCGTAAGCACGCCATCCTTAAAATCGGCTTTGATGCCATCACTTGATGCATCCATCGGCAGTTTGAAACTTCTCTGAAATGCACCATATTGGCGTTCACTGAAAAAATAGGAGCCTTCCTTCTCTTCTTTTCGCTCTGAATATTTATCACCCTTGATCATTAAAATGTGATTTAGCAAAGTGATATCTATGTCATCGGCTTTTACACCCGGCAGTTCCACAACAACCTTATAGATATCATCATCCGAAGATGCTTCCGAGATCGGCGTGAACCAATCTGCTATCTTGCTGCCCATGGCACGAAATGGCTCAAAGATTTCAGGCCAAAATCCGGCAGAGTGAGGTGATTCAATCATATCAATTTCCTCTCTCAGTGAAGTTGATTACCACAATACTATGTCCTCCACTCAATTCATTTGCCTTGACCTTGGTCAAAAACATTCAAATTTGTCATTAAGAGTCTGTTCAAGAATACAGTCTCATGCCAATATTTGTATTATACAAATATCTGCAGCTTGCAGCTGGAGTGGATTTGGTTTTGCAAAAGCTATTTCAATACCAACCAGGCAATCGGAATTTGCAGCATTTTTAGGTTCAAAATTCCCATCACGATACCATTACTAGTTCACGAGGTACGTCGGCCAGAAGCTCAGGGTCGGATTCACCGATTATAAAGCTCTCAGTCACTTCCAGACCCCAATCATCCATCCACAGACCGGGCATGAAATGAAAAACCATTCCCGTCTTGAAAACTGATTTATCTCCAGAACGCAAGCTCATCGTACGCTCACCCCAATCGGGTGGGTAGGAAAGGCCGATCGGGTATCCACACCGACTGTCTTTGTGAATGTCGTATTTTTTCAATACACCAAAGAATGCAATTGCCACATCTTCACACAAATTGCCGGGTCTGGCTTTCTCAAGGCCCGCTTCCAGTCCTTCCAATACTGCTTTATAGGCTTCTAAATATTTATCAGGAGGGTTTCCGATAAAAGCAGAACGACTTGTTGGACAGTGATAACGACGATATACACCCGCAATTTCAAAAAATGTGCCTTCACCAGACTTCATTGGACCATCATCCCAGGTCAGATGGGCAGCCGCCGCATCTGATCCTGATGGCAACAATGGGACAATCGCAGGATAATCACCCCCAAATTCTGGGGTCCCACGAATTGCAGCGTCATATATTTCAGCAACGAGATCACACTTGCGCATTCCCGGTTCCAGTTTGTCACGGATACGCTCATGCATCTTGCCAACGATTGTACCCGCACGTCGCATATATTCCAGTTCTTGAGTGGATTTTATCGAACGCTGCCAGTTAACCAAACCGGTCGCATCAACAAACGTCGCATTTGGCAGTTCGGCGTTCAAAACTGCCATACTGGCGGCAGAAAAATAATAGTTATCCATCTCCACACCTATACGTCTCGATGAGGCATCCAATCGTTCGAATACAGTAACCAGATTTGAATAGGGATGCTTTTGTGGATTTTGCACATAATCATCGCTGTAGGTGTAAACCAGGTCCGAAGATAGTGTAGTGGTGGCACCAACACCTGCTGCATCCATAGGCCGGCCCCACCATATGGTTTCTTTGTCCAAGAATACAACAACCGCCTGGGCTACATAAAATGACCAGCCATCATAGCCAGTTAGCCAGTGCATGTTTGATGGATCACAGACAACCAGCACATCAACCCCATTTGAAATCATCGCTTTGCGGGTCTTTTTCAGTCTTTGTTCATACTCTTCTTTCGAGAAGTTCATAACACTTACACTTTCTGTTTCCCTCAAATAAGCAGTGGTTCGGTTTATTTGAACAGCTGGCTTGATTTTAGAAGTGGAATTCAGCCTTGGATATGCCGCAACAAGGATTGGTTGCTGCGAGTTGAAGTAAACCTGATCAGGGGTTTGCACGTCAAGCGATGAATAGGATCTTTTGGTATTATGGAAGTCAAGATACTTGCCAACATGGCATTTGGTGCCAGGTTTCATTTTTGCATTGGAGCACCCTTGGCCCGTTTAGAAATGCAGACGGCCCTGCCAATATCGTTTGATCGCTTGGCAAAATTGAAACTGGCAGGACGTTCACAATATGCTTATCGCTATCACTTCCACGGTTTGGAAGAATTACAACTCAGCAGGTAGGCAACTATGCAAGTTGTGAAACTGCTTCTGAAAACTGTTCCAGTCCTTCATCAAGTATTGCATCGCCAGTTGCAGTAGAAATACGGATGTGCGGGTCAAATTCGAATGCCTTACCGGGCACCACCGCAACTGAGTAATCCTCGAGCAAATACTCGGCAAAATCACTTGAACTTTTGATCAATCGGCCATCCGGTCTCTTTTTCCCGATGATACCCTTACAGGAAGGATATAGATAAAACGCGCCATCTGGCACATGGCAATCAATACCCGGCATCTGATTGAGTTTTGACACGCAGCGATCTCTTCTGGCCTGATAGGTTTTGACAAATTGCTGCACACAATCAAATGGCCCGTCCAGAGCCGCGATTGCTGCAACCTGTGATATTGAAGATGGACAACCGGTAGCCTGGGTCATTACTTTTCTAACACCATCAATCAAAGTGCCCGGGCCAGCAGCATAGCCAATACGCCAACCGGTCATGGCAAATGCTTTGGATAGGCCGTTGACGACAATTGTTCTGTCTGCCAACTCAGGGGCAATCTCTGATAACGTATAAAATTTTCTCCCCTCATAAATAATATGTTCGTAAAGATCATCCGTAACAATCCATATTTCGGGATATCGACGCAATAATTCTGCAATCTCCTTCAAAGTTTCGCGTGGATAAACTGCCCCTGTGGGATTGGAAGGTGCACATAACAGCAGCACCCGTGTACGCTCTGTCAAAACAGCAGCCAGATTTTCCGGCCGCATAATAAATCCTTCATCCTGGCAGGTATCAACATAGATTGGCACCGCACCACAAAGTTCTATCATGCCAACATGTGAGGGCCAGCACGGGCGGGCGAGCGCTATTTCATCTCCCTCGCCAGCAATTGTGCGCATAATATCAGCAAGCAACGGCTTTGCTCCTGATGCTACGATTACTTGATCTGAATTGAATTCGAGACCATTATCACGTTTGAACTTGCGTTGGACCGCTTTACGAACTTCTATTGTTCCCTCGGTCGGAGAATATTTTGTTACACCGTTTTTAATTGCCTCAATAGCTGCGTCCTTGATGTGCCCTGGTGTATCAAAATCCGGTTCACCGGTGGTGAAATCAAATAGCTGTTGCCCTTGTGATGACATTATGGAGACCGCAGACGACATTTTTGCGATAGGAGAAGGAATAAACCGGTCGAGTATCGAAGATAAATGTGGCATGGCATTTATGCCCTGTTGAAATCTAAACCGGAAATGCTGGTATCCGGACCAAAACTATCCGGCCCAACTCTAATTTCAATCAGTGTAGCGATATTCGATTTCAGCGCGGTTTCAAATATGCTCACAAATTGGTCTGTGTGTTCCACAATATGGCCATTTATGCCAAACGATCTGGCATAAGCAGCAAAATCCGGGTTTTTTAAATCCGTACCGCTTACACGCTCAGGATGACGCTTTTCCTGATGCATGCGGATGGTTCCATAGCTGCCATTATTAATTACCAATATAATAGGATTAACGCCATATTGGGCAATTGTCGCGATCTCCTGCCCATTCATCAGGAAATCACCGTCACCGGCAAAACTAAGCACTATACAGTCAGGAAATGCCAACTTGGCGGCTGCCGCTGCGGGAACGCTGTAGCCCATCGCACCTGATACCGGTGCCAATGTTGTGCGAGCGCCGCGATAGGTAAACATCTTGTTCGGCCAATCGGCGTAATTACCTGCACCATTCGTGATTATGGCATTTGCTGGCAGTTTTTCCCGCAAATATTCCATAACTTTACCCATATCAACTGGCCCAGCCTGGGGGCCTAGCACCAATGAGGAACTGTGCTGTTTCGAAAGGTTGAACGTCAATTGCGCCCATACAGGATTATCTACGGTAATGTTTTCATTGATTGCCACCGCAAAGCGATTCGTGTCACAACAGATAGCTATATCAGGTGTCAAAACACGCCCCAATTCCTCTGGTGCCGACAGTACATGAATTAATTTTTGCTTGGGTTTTGGCGCCTCGACAAGAGTATATTTTCTGACGGTAGCATCGGCCATTCGCGAACCAATAGCAATAATCAAATCAGAAGAAACTACATAATCCAACAATTGCGGAAAACTGCCAAAACCCAAATTACCAATGTAGCATTGATGGGTATTGTCAAAAGTATCCTGGCGCCGGAAACCGGCTGCCACTGGAATTTGATTTCTCTCCGCAAATTCCTGAATTGCGTTTCTCCCGGTTTCATCCCAGTTTGAACCACCTAACACAATCAAAGGCCGTTTTGCTTTGCCCAGCATTTCTTTGACTTTGGCAACATCAGATTTGGCTGGCATGGTTTTTACAGCAATAGCAGGTGGCAGGTCTTCAGTTTTCGCATATTCAAGCAGCATGTCTTCGGGTAATGCCAATGCAACTGGTCCCGGCCTGCCATTCATCGCAATGGCAAATGCACGATTGATAAATTCAGGAATACGCTCTGCACTATCAATTTGTGCAACCCACTTCGTGACAGGTCCCAACATTTGCCTGTAGTCAATCTCCTGAAACGCCTCACGCTCCATCTGATGGCGCGGTATTTGCCCGATTAGTAGCAGCATGGGAGTAGAACCCTGAAAAGCTGTGTGTAGTCCTACGCTCGCATTGGTAACACCAGGTCCACGGGTAACGAAACATAATCCCGGCTTACCGGTTGCATTAGCCCACGCCTCAGCCATATAGGCGGCACCGCCTTCCTGTCTGCAGGTAATAAACCTGATATTATTCTGACGCTCATAAATGGCATCAAGGGCCTCCAGATAACTTTCGCCGGGAACCCCAAATATGGTGTCAGTACCATTGTTGATTAAAGCGTCAATCAGAATTTGACCGCCAGTTCTTTTGTCCATATTTGTCTCGACTTATTCTTGACTATTATTGCCCAAGCAGTGTCACCAAATTATTATGATACCAACACTAGTCGCAAGTTTGCAATTTACAATTGGCAAAACACGACTCATTTTTATATCGCTGATGAGATTTCAATTCTATTCCGCGATGGGTGGGACAGTTGAGATTGTGCCGATAACAAATTTTGCCATGTCACAATATGGTGTTGATAATTAAGCTTCGTCTCACAATAATTATCTGACAATGAAACGGAATCGGGGCATAATTCCAGTCGCTCACAATGCTGGAAAAATGAAAGTGAGTCGCGCGACTTATTTGCTGAATTCGAATTTACAATCTGGATCAAAGTTGATTCTACAAATATGGTTTTGTCAGAGTAATTCTGTTATTACATAAAATGTATTTGCGAGATCTAAATGTAAATTGCTGGCATCCTGGCTTGGCACGGCTATTTTACAACAAGAACTGCACATTTAGCCAATGTTTCCACGCGACTGGAAACGCCTCCCCGCAGCATACCGCCCATATCTCCCATACCTCGTGAGCCAATAACAATCAAATCAGCTTTATAAGTTTTTGCCCGTTCCACAATTGAACGTGCAATAGGACCCTCTTCAGTTTCCAGCTCAACGTCTTTCACACCGGCTTCTCGGGCCGCATCCAATGCACCGGATAACAGATACTGCGCACCTTTTCTCAGCAACTCTGGATCAAAAGTCTCCATATGCTCCGCTTTTGCGAATTTTCTGAGGGCATCAGGCAGGGAATAGGGTTTAACCACACGATACAACAGTAGTTTTGCGCCAACACCTTTAGCAATTTCCGCACCAAACGTGACACTAGCCATTGAATGCTTTGATCCGTCAACGGCGACTAGAATTTTCTTTATCATCGGCACAAGCCTTCAACTGACTGTTTCAATTCTGATTGTTACCCGCAATGACACAAATTTTTTGTTTATGCCACCTTTTCATTATCTGGTGCAGCTTTTTCAAATCCATGTAATATCTGCTGCGGCGCTGCTTCCGCTGCTTCGATATCTTCCATCGAACGGTGACATGTAATAAAATGATCTTTGTGCGGTTCGATCGTCGGCGGAATTTCTACATCACAAACATCATCAATTGCAATTGGGCAGCGATTATAAAATGGACAGCCTCGCTCAGTGATTTCCACCCCACGCGCAATGCCAACGGCCATTTCGCGTTTCTGCATGGTATCTTCCAACCAGCCAACACGCAATTCCGGCACAGATGAAATCAGCAAACGGGTATAGGGGTGATATGGCGGAGCCAACACTTCATCCACAGGACCCTGTTCGACGACCCGCCCTGCATAAAGAACAACTATTTCATCAGCAAAAGAACCAACGGTCGAGAGATCATGGGAAATGAAAACAAATGATACTCCTGTCTGATCACGGAGTTTTTGCAGTAGTTTAATCACGTTGGAACTGACAATACTATCAAGAGCCGAGGTAACCTCATCGCAAAGCATGATTTCCGGTTTAGCGGCCAACGCCCGAGCCATATTGACCCGCTGTTTTTGACCACCGGACAACTCAGAGGGATAACGGCTTTCGAATTCAACAGGTAATTCAACCATCCGCAATAGATTGGCAACTTCCTCTCGCCGTTGAGAACCTTTTATGCCTTGGTAAAATTCAATCGGCCTGCCAAGAATATCACCAATCAACTGGCGTGGATTAAGTGCCGTATCTGCCATCTGATAGACGAACTGCACTTTCTGCAATTCTTCTTTCGAGCGATTTTTCAGATCCGCTTCAAGTTTAGTGCCATCAAGATAAATTTCGCCTTTAGCCGCCGGTAACAAACCCGCGATTACACGCGCCAATGTTGATTTTCCACACCCTGATTCACCAATAACACCAACCACATGGGAATTTTTGATCTTGACGTTGATATCACGCAGCACGGTGATTACTGGTTTGCCATTAACAATTCCACCATATCCGGCAGTCATGTTTCTAACTTCGACATTAGCCTCATCGCGATCAAAAGCATCGTCGACCAATTCGCCCATACCGGCAACCGGCGTTGGTTTTACGGCCGCCATCAGTCTTTTTGTATAGGGATGCGTTGGGTTCGTAATAATTTTCTCAGTTGGGCCCTGCTCCTGTATTTCTCCGGAATAAAGCACCACAATATGATCAGCGACCTGAGCAACAACAGCCAGATCGTGGGTTACATAAATAGCCGCTGAACCCTCATCTCTAATAACTTTTTTAAATGCTTTTAAAACTTCAATCTGGGTCGTTACATCCAGCGCAGTAGTTGGTTCGTCAAGGACCAGTAGATCAGGTCCCGATACCAGCGCCATCGCTGCCATCAAGCGCTGCAATTGCCCACCGGAAACCTGGTGGGGATATCGCCGACCGAGGCGATCCGGGTCTGGAAGTTCCAGTGCATGATAAAGTTCTACAGCTCGTTTGTCAGCTTCTTCCTGGGTCATTGTACCGTGGAGGACTGCTGCTTCGGTTACCTGTTCACCAATGGTTATGGCGGGGTTAAAAGTAGCTGCGGCACTTTGCGCAAGATAGGCAACATTATTGCCACGCAATTTCCTTTGATCCTGAGGATCCATACTCAGAACATCTTTACCGTGCAATCGTACTTCACCACCAGGAAATTCCAGGCCTGGCCTGCAATAGGCCATGGTTGCCATCGAAATCGTGGATTTACCAGAGCCTGATTCTCCGATCAGTGCCACAACTTCGCCTGCCTTAACGTTGAAAGAGACACCTTTCACAATTGGAATCGGTGTTCCATCTTCCTTGCGCGCCTGAATTTGCAGATTGTCTATTTCAAACAGATCACTCATCAGTTCAATTCCCCGAGTGGTTATTAGGATATCATCTTTTTGGCGAGATCTCCGCCGGATTTAGCAGAAATGTCATCAACAATAAGATTAATGGCGATGGTGAAAGAGGCAATTGCCAAAGCAGGCCAGATTGGCGCCCAGGCTCCCATTCCTTCAGCAAACTGCATGGCTTCCAGACTTTCCCGCACCATGGAACCCCAATCTGCATTGGGAGGTTGAATGCCAAGCCCCAGAAAACTTAATGACGAAATAAACAGTACAACAAACACTAGTCGCAATCCGAAGTCGGTTGCAAGCGGCATTGCAGCATTGGGCAGGACCTCCCGAAAAATGATCCACCATATGGTTTCTCCACGAGCCTGGGCAGATTCAACATAATCCATCACCATGATTTCCTGACCATAAGCACGCGCTATTCGAAAAACACTCGACGCATATATAACAGCCGCAGTCCCAATCAAAATTGGAATTGATGATCCCAATGCCACCACGATCAATAGGCCCAGCATTATCGTCGGTAATGATAATATCGCATCATTGATGCGGCTCAGGATCATATCCGTCCAGCCTTTTTTGACAGCGGCAGCAATTCCCGCAGTCACACCCAACAGATAGGCCAGCAATGTAGCCACAAAGGAAATTCCCACGGTCATGCGCGCGCCCCACAATATGCGCGAAAGAGTATCGCGCTCATTATTGTCGGAACCCAGCCAGTGAGTGCCCCCGCCATCAATCTCAGCACCTGGTGGCAAATAACTGTCCATATCGAGAATCTCAGCCTGATCAAAGGGCGCTACCCATGGTCCGATCAATGCCATCAATGCCCAGAAAGCAACAACAATAACACCGAGTTTGCCTGTCCATGACAGTTTGAGGGTTTTTTTAGGCGGCGCATCAGGCAATTCATCATAGATGGTTTTCTCTTGAGCATCGTCTTGAATTTCGTTTTGCGTCATATCGGTCATGAATTCTACATCCTGTATTTGGATTATTTAGGATTTCGCAGCCTCGGATTGGCCAGAATAGCAGCCACATCCGCTAGAATGATCAATATTACGTAGGTGCCGCAAAAGATCATCGCACAGGCCTGCACAAGCGGCAGGTCGCGGGTCTGCACACCGTCAATCATTAGTTTGGCCAGTCCCGGATATGAGAAAATTGTTTCAACGATCACAACACCAGATACCAGATATGCCAGATTAAGCGCGATAACATTGACGATTGGACCAATAGTATTAAAAAACGCGTGGCGCAGAATGATGCGTTTACGACGCACTCCTTTGAGGATTGCCATCTCTATATAAGGAGAATTCATCACATTGAGAATGCCTGCCCTGGTCATACGGATCATTTGGGCTGCGACCACAATGACCAACACAATCAGCGGCATGGCGATACCGCGTGCCATTTCCCAAAATGTGTTTTCTGGTGCCACATTGGCGATCGCGGGCAGCCAGCCAAGATAAACAGCGAGAAATAGGACCGAAAAGGTCGCAATGAAAAAATCAGGGACAGATATCAGGGCAAGAGTGCCAAAGGTCAAAGTGCGGTCAATCCATGTTCCCGGATACATCGCAGCCAAGAGGCCCAACGCCACAGACAGCGGTACCGAAATCAGAGCAACCAGTGCAGCAAGGAACATTGTGTTACCCAGACGCCCAGAAATTAGGCTGGAAATGGTGGCCCCGCCTGCCTTGGACACACCAAGATCACCGGTCAGCATGTTACCCAGCCAGCTAAAATACTGAAACAGCAATGGCTGATCCAGACCACGTTCAGCACGGTAGGCAGCCAGGGATTCTGGAGTTGCGGACTGGCCAAGTACGATTTGCGCCACGTCACCGGGAAGCGCATTGGTCATGAGAAAAACCAAAACCGAAACCACCCAAAGTGTTACGAAACCAATGAGAATACGTTGAAATACCATGCGCTGCATGTATTTGTGCCTCCTTCACAGCGTTTTGAAAAACAGTATCACCAGAACATCATCACACGTGCACAATAATCAAAACAGTGTGCCTAGATTTCATTCCGGTACGACATGCAATCAAATCAGATTTTCGTTTGCTCTCGCTCTTAATGGCGGGATTTAGGTATCTTTACCGGCCTGAGTTTCAGGCCGGTAAAGTAATCGTTCAATATCTATTATGCGTCAGTACGCCAGCAGAATTCAGGCCACTCATAACCACCGAGCGAACCAAGAGGCATACGACTAATGCCCTCAACCTTGTCGGACTTGCCGTCGACATAGTTGCGGTGTGCTGGAATTATCATACCGCTACCAGGGAATTCATCAGTTCCCTCGGATATCATTTTCTGCATTTCGCAATACATCTCAGCGCGCTTAGAAGCATCTGTAACGCCGCGAACTTCGACAAGTAATTTACCGAAGCGCTCATTCTTCCACAGCGTGTCATTCCAAGTCGCGTCTGGAGCGAAAGCAAGGTTCATCATGACATTTGCAGATGGACGCATATTCCAGCTCACCACGTTTAGTGGTGTTTTCATCCAAACAGCTCCCCAGTAACCGTCATTGGGAACTTTCTTGATCTGTAAATCAAGACCGATCTTCTGGGCCTCGCGTTGGGCGAGCAGACATGTATCTGTTAGCCCTGGCGCAACCTCTGCAACATTAAGTTCAGCAGCAGTGATACCTGATTTTTTCAGATGAAACTTGGCTTTGTCGAGATCATGTTCCTTCACAACCATTCCTGCACAATAGTCAGCACCATAAGCAATGTTAATCGGATTGTCGTTACCAACCGTGCCCTGACCTTTAAGCACCGATTTGACAATCTTTTTACGCCGCTGGATGTATTGAAGTGCCTTGACAAAGTCCGGATTGTTGCCGGGTGCTGTATTTGTCATGGCGCAAATGCCGAAATAAGCGCCTGAGGCAACAGACCAGACACCAACACCATCAGTTGATTCTACTTTCCTGATAGCCTTGGGATCAAGTGCCTGCATTAAATCAATATCACCGGACAGTAACGCGCTGGTGCGGGCCACCTTGTCAGTAATGGCAGTAATTTCGATTTCCTCAACATTGGCACCTTCACGCCAATAATGCGCATTGCGTACGCCAATTGAACGCACACCAGGACTAAATTCCTTCAAGGTAAACGGACCTGTACCGTTTGCAGTCTGGAAATCCGTGGTGCCATCCTTGATAATCTTGAACTGCGGTGTCCCAAGTATCACCGGCAAGTCAGCGTTCGGCCCCTGCATGATCGCTTTAACAGTATGACTATCGACTTTTTTCCATTCCTTGACATCAGCCACCAGTGTTTTTGCCGTTGACGTGGACTTTTCTCCATAGTGACGGCTCATGGAGAATATCACATCATCTGCTGTAAGTGGGCTGCCATCATGGAATTTCACATCCTTGCGAAGCTTAAACGTCCATTCAGAGTTGTCTGAATTTGCAGAAAACTCTTCGGCCAGTTCCGGTCGTGTCGAAAGATCATCATTGATCTGACACAGGCTGTTATAAAAGGAACGACCACGGGTGTAATCAATGGTTGATGTGTTGAGACCCGGATCAAGCGTATCAGATGGTCCATGCAAGTCACTGGCAAATTTGACTCTGCCGCCCTTTTTAGGTGTCGCTGCCAATGCTTCTTGTGCAGTTGACACAATTGAACCCGCCGCTGCAATTGAAGCGCCGGCTGCAATTAGCCATGACATCACTTCCCGACGATTTGCCCCTCTTCTCAATCCTGTTTCTATTGTCTCTCTATCCGTTCCGGATAAGTTGGCCACCGTTGGCAAATTGTTTTTAATTCCTGTCATCGTGTTCTCTCCCTTAGTTACACTTTTTTTGAGTTTCGCGTTGTTGCATTGAAAAAGGAACTGTAATAAAACTTATATTAGATATAACATGAGATTATAAAATGCTTCGACGGCGGATTCCGACTGCAAATTCCCTATTCACATTTGAAGCTGTAGCGCGTCTCGCCAGTTTTTCTGCAGCCGCAAATGAGCTGAATGTTACCCAACCCGCAATTAGTCGTTCAATAAGCGGTCTGGAAGCACATTTGGGTTATCCACTGTTTGAACGCCATGGACGCTGGATCAAATTAACTCAGAACGGAGACAAGTTATTTCGAGCAACTTCCACCGCCTTCAACACAATCGACAGTTCCATGATGGAAATAGACCAACGTCAGGAAAATCTAGAATCAATCACCATTTCCATGTCACCGTCTGCGGTCAATTACTGGTTCATTCCTCGCATGCCGCTATTCAATAAAAAATTTCCGGGTATCAGTCTCAATTTTCAAGATTACGGCAAAGCAAATGACGGTCTGACTGGCAATGTCGATTTGGGTATCAGATTATCCAACCCTCAGGAACCTGATATGCATCGTTGGCCATTTGCTGATGAGGAAATAATCGCCCTATGCTCGCCTGAATACAGAACAACAAATGGCCCACTTGACCAGTTGAATACAGACTTCGACCACAGCAGGGAAATTTCCCATACGTTTGTTGAATGGGCAGACCAGCGTTTTGGATTAGACGAATTTCTCAAATCCACAGGATTGCAAATTCCCAAAAATTCGTCGTTTATCAAGTTTTCGGATTATTCCAGCATCCTGCACTCGGCAATAGAAGGCCAGGGAATAGCGCTCGCCTGGATTACCGAGGCATCAAACCAGATACTGGAAGGCAAATTGGTGCCAGCTTGCGCACAGGTAGTGAAAACCGGAAGACGTTATCATATTCTCGCTTCAAACCTGACCCCAATGCGCCCGGCGGTTGAAGATGTTCGCGATTGGCTAATCAATCAAATGAGACTTGATCGCAAAAAGCTGCAGAAATTATTTAAGGCTGAGCGTGACCAAGGATGAAACATCCGGCGCTTTAAAAATTGAAGGTGCAGATCGTAGCCTTGCACTCTTATTGAGCGAATTTCCTGATGCATTGGATTTATCTATTCGCAATTACGCACCACATAATTTGTGTGACTATGCCCATAAATTGGCACAGACGTTCAGTTCATTCTATGGTAACTGCCATATTTTGTCGGAAACTGATGAGGCTTTACGGGGTAGTCGTTTGAGGCTGTG
>JAAENI010000079.1 GCA_024224595.1 Hyphomicrobiales bacterium | reverse complement strand
CATTTGACCGTTTATTCACGTTTACTGGCAAGGCATGATTTTCGCCGTGGTCTGGTTGACCACAAGAAAAGCATAACGCTGTCCAGAAAGCGTGAATAAACGGTCAAATGATTCCGTGTAAACAAGAAGCGGTCTAGTCTGCGGGGCAAATTTTGTTTGTGGCCAACAAAGGAAGCTGATTCAATTTAACCCGGAAGTGCCGGGCATCTTGCATGTTGTTGCAATTCCAAATATCACGGCGAGACGCTGTTACGCCCCTTGCCCGACGTGAAGAAACGTAATACATATCGCCCAACGGTTTGGATTATTCATAGCTTTCGCGTAAAAGAAGTGATGTTCCAATCTCACCCCACAAAACGAACAAGAAAATATTATGGCCCTGTCTGTGGACCTTACCAACGCCTCTGAACGCCTCCAATTCAACAATATGATTCCAAACAGGAAATCATTGATCGGGTTGACACATGAGGAGTTGAGACAGGTACTGATCGATATCGGAATACCCGAAAAACAATCCAGAATGCGAACGGCGCAATTATGGCATTGGTTATATGTGCGTGGTGTCAGTGACTTTTCAGTAATGAAAAACATATCCAAGGATATGCGAAACCTCTTGTCGGAGAAATTTACATTATCCAGACCGGATATCGTTGAAGAGCATATTTCTGATGATGGCACGCGTAAATGGCTGCTGAGGTTTCCCTCTCCTGGAACCGGTAAGCCGGTCGAGATCGAAACTGTCTATATTCCGGAAGAAGGGCGAGGGACGCTTTGTATTTCCTCACAGGTTGGCTGTACTTTAAATTGCACCTTTTGTCATACCGGAACACAAAAACTGGTTCGTAATCTGAGCGTAGAAGAAATCTTACTGCAGTTGATGGTGGCCCGAGACCAATTGGGGGATTTCCCCAATATTGATACGCCTCAGGGGGCAATTGTTCCAGGCGTTGGGCGCAAAGTATCTAATATCGTAATGATGGGAATGGGAGAACCCCTATACAATTTTGAGAATGTCAAAACCGCGTTGCTGATCGCGTCCGATCCTGAAGGGCTTTCCCTTTCGAAACGACGCATTACCCTGTCTACTTCGGGCGTTGTTCCTAATATTAAACGGGCAGGGGAGGAAATCGGCGTGATGCTGGCGATATCGCTGCACGCAGTAAATGATAAATTGCGCGACGAACTGGTGCCGATCAACAAAAAATACCCTTTAGCTGAGTTGATGGATGCCTGCCGCAATTATCCTAATGTTTCCAATGCGAGGCGAATTACGTTTGAATATGTGATGTTAAAGGGGATCAATGATTCACTGGAGGATGCCCGGGATCTGGTGATATTATTGAAGGGTATTCATGCTAAAATCAATCTCATCCCCTTTAATCCATGGCCCGGTTCTCGCCATGAGTGTTCCGGTTGGGATCAGATTGAAAAATTTGCTGATTTCGTCAATCAATGTGGTTATGCATCTCCGATCAGACGACCTAGAGGTCAGGATATTCTGGCAGCCTGTGGGCAGTTAAAATCTGAATCTGAACGATTACGAATTAGAGAACGCCTCGCACTGGAAGCGATGATTTCCGGTCATGGTGAGAATTGATCTTAAATAATGGCACTTCTCGGAAACCTGATTGTTCGATTGATTTCCATTTCACTTGGATTCTTTCTGGCCATTGTTGCTGCAGGGCTATTTGTCAGTTTTGGCCTCTATAATGATATCTTGAGCCAAGGTGTATTGCTGGATACCCACGAAGAAGATTTGTTTGCATTTATTTCGATTGTATTTGGTTTCGGCGCAACATTGCTGATCGGATTGTATTCGGTTGGTTTGGTGGCGATTTTGATCGCGATTGCTGAGTTGATGCGATGGAAAGGTTTGGTGACCAACCTGGTGATGGGTGGGGCATGTGCCGGATTTTTGGCATTGCAAAATTTTGATTTCCTGGGTGAATTGGGTGAGGCTTCGCGGCCACCAGAAAATTATGGCGCGTTGCTTGTGGCTCTATCAGCCGGATTCATTGCCGGATTTGTTTACTGGCTAATTGCAGGTCACCGGGCAGGCGACTGGCTGGGGTCAGGTAAGCTACAACAGAGGGAATCGTGATTGCGAGAGCCATCAAAATTGTGTTTGAAAAATATAAAACCGGTGAGCCAATCCAAATCTTCGAGTTGGTCTGAAATCGACCCGTACGATATCATTTATCCTCCGAATCTGAATAAATACCCTTCTGCCCCATGAGTTGCTTGCGCTTCATCGGCTTATGGATTATGTGCGACAAAAACAACGGGTACAAACTGGTAAGCAAAAGCAATGAGCAAACTGAATAAAGAAAATGTCAACAAAGTGGTGCTGGCCTATTCGGGCGGTCTTGATACTTCAATCATTTTAAAGTGGCTGGAGACGGAATATGAAGCCGAAGTAGTAACGTTTACAGCCGATCTGGGGCAGGGTGAAGAGCTGGAACCAGCCCGCAAAAAGGCTGAATTACTGGGTATCAAAGAAATTTATATTGAAGATGTCAGAGAAGAATTCATTTCTGATTTTGTCTTCCCGATGTTTCGCGCAAATGCCACCTATGAAGGCGTTTATCTGTTGGGAACGTCGATTGCACGTCCGCTGATTTCCAAAAGACTGGTTGAGATTGCGCAAGAAACCGGGGCTGATGCGATTGCTCATGGGGCAACAGGCAAGGGTAACGATCAAGTGCGTTTTGAACTGGCGGCCTACGCCCTTAACCCGGATATCAAGGTAATAGCACCCTGGCGAGACTGGGATTTCAAATCACGCACTGATTTGATGAATTTTGCTCAAGACCACCAGATTCCAGTCCCTAAAGACAAACAGGGTGAAGCACCGTTTTCCGTCGATGCCAATATGCTGCACTCCTCATCGGAAGGTAAGGTTCTCGAAGATCCGTGGGAAGAAGCACCGCAATATGTTTATCAGCGCACGATTTCACCGATGGATGCTCCGGATGTTGCCACCGATATTGAATTAGAATTTCATAAAGGCGACGCGGTTGCCCTTGATGGAAAGAAAATGAGCGCAGCAACCTTGTTTGCCCAATTGAATGATCTTGGCCGCGATAATGGTATTGGGCGTTTGGATTTGGTGGAAAATCGTTTTGTCGGCATGAAATCACGTGGGGTTTATGAAACTCCCGGGGGCACCATCTTGCTAACTGCTCACCGGGCAATGGAATCAATCACACTGGATGGCGGAGCTGCTCATCTGAAAGATGAATTGATGCCACGTTATGCGGAATTGATTTACAATGGCTTCTGGTTTTCACCCGAACGGGAAATGTTGCAGGCGATGATAGATAAATCCCAGGAGCATGTAGAAGGTGTTGTGCGCCTGAAACTTTATAAGGGCAATGTCATGGTTACCGGCAGGACAAGTGAAAAATCATTATATTCTGAAGAGTTGGTGACATTTGAAGATGATGCTGGTGCATATGATCAGGAAGATGCACATGGCTTCATTCGCCTGAATGCATTGAGGCTTCGCACTTTGGCAGCCCGTAATCGTCGCCTCAGATAATATATGGAAGATAGCCAATATATCGCGAACCTGAACATAGACACAGATATCAGTATCTATGTTCAGGCTAGTATTTTTTTTGATCCAAATTTGGAGCTGTCAAGGCCAAAATAGTCCTTTGCGTTGGGGCGCATTTGATGTAATGAGTGCCAAAGTGTATGGATGTCCGGAATTATTCCGATCCAGTATTTTCCTGTGAGATTATTATGAAACTGCGCAATATTGCGATTATCGCCCATGTTGACCATGGGAAGACGACCCTCATTGATGTGCTTCTTCGCCAATCCGGTTCTTTTCGTGAGAACCAGAAAGTGGATGAACGAGCCATGGATTCCAACGACCTGGAAAAAGAGCGTGGTATTACCATTCTGGCAAAGGTGACTTCGGTTAACTGGAAAGATACCCGTATCAATATTGTTGATACACCCGGTCATGCAGATTTTGGTGGTGAGGTTGAACGGATCCTGAATATGGTCGACGGTGTGATTTTGCTGGTTGATGCCGCAGAGGGCCCCATGCCGCAAACCAAATTTGTTCTGCAGAAGGCGCTTAAGATCGGCCTTCGACCAATCGTGGCAATTAACAAAGTTGATAAATCCGATGGGCGTCCTGACTGGGTGCTGGATGAAGTATTTGACCTGTTTGCCGCGCTGGATGCCAATGAAGATCAGCTCGATTTCAGGGTACTGTACGGATCTGCCAAACAGGGATGGATGGCAAATGATGCGGAAGGGCCCAAGGATGACATGACACCTTTACTTGATCTTGTTTTGGAGCATGTGGAAGCACCGGTTGTTGAAGAAGGCCCGTTTAGAATGTTGGCGACAACGATTGAAGCCAACCCCTATCTTGGCCGGATACTGACGGGCCGCATTACCTCTGGTTCCGTGATACCCAATCAGAGCGTTCATGTGTTGTCTCAGGACGGCAAGAATATTGAACAGGGCCGCATTACCCAGATATTGTCTTTTGACGGACTTGATCGCGTGCCGGTAGAACAGGCTAATGCCGGAGATATCGTTGCGATAGCCGGTTTAACCAAGGCGACCGTTGCTGACACAATAGTTGCTCCGGGTGTCAGCGAGCCTATTGAAGCTCAACCCATTGACCCGCCGACGCTTTCGATGACGTTCCGGGTGAACAATGGACCACTTGCCGGTCGTGAAGGATCAAAAGTTCAAAGCCGGGTTATCCGTGATCGCCTGATGAAAGAGGCAGAAGGCAATGTGGCGTTGAAGATTTCGGAGGGAAACAGCCAGGATTCCTATGAGGTTGCGGGTCGAGGAGAATTGCAATTGGCAATTTTGATTGAAACCATGCGTCGTGAAGGATTTGAAATGACCATTGGGCGCCCTCGTGTTTTGATGCAGGAAGATGAGAACGGCCAGAAAATCGAACCGATCGAAGAAGCCGTTATTGATGTCGATGATGATTTTTCCGGTCCGGTTGTGCAGAAACTCTCAGAGCGCCGCGCTAATCTTGTCGAGATGAAGCCATCTGGAGGTGGACGCACTCGATTGATATTCCACGCACCGACGCGCGGATTAATTGGCTATCTGACCGAATTGCTGACCGATACTCGAGGAACAGCAATCTTCAACCGTACCTTCCTTGAGTATCAACCTTATAAGGGTGACATTCCAGTACGTCACACTGGTGCGCTAATATCTAATGGTGACGGTGAAGCCGTGCCATTTGCTTTATTTGGCCTTGAAGATCGCGGACCGATGATCATTTCTCCCGGTGACAAAGTATATCGTGGCATGATTATCGGGGAACATGCCCGCGGCAATGATCTGGAAGTGAACGTGCTGAAAGGCAAACAGCTCACCAATATCCGTTCATCAGGAAAAGACGAAGCGGTCAAACTAACGACACCACTTCAGATGACCCTGGAAAAAGCTTTGTCGTATATCACTGATGATGAACTGGTTGAGGTGACGCCAAAAACCATCCGCTTGCGTAAACGGGTTCTTGATCCCATTGAGCGCAAACGCATCATGCGTTCCAAACAGGCTGAATCAGTCTGATAGAGACCAGCTCTGAATATTCTTGATACATGAATCCACCCGACTTTGATTTGGCAGTCTGGTGGATTTTTGTTTTATAACAGGGTGTTAGTCAATAATTTGTGTTCGCATTCTATAAGATAGAATCCTCTGATTATAAATTATGATGTTGGATTAGTAATTTTGCGCTTTTAGTTAACAAAATCTTAACGTAAGTTATTTTTATGAGCGCACTGTTACAAGACATAAGACGGGCAAGGCCCGAGGATGCAGCAAAAATTGCTGAAGTCCATGAAACGTCCTGGCGCCATGCCTATAGCGGTATGCTTCCTCATCAGGCACTGGATCGTATGGTTCGTCGTCGCGGCGGGCAATGGTGGGAGCAGGCAATAAGGCGTTCAACGATTATTCTTGTGGCTGAAGTTGCAGATCAAATTGCGGGTTATGCGACACTAGGTATCAATCGGGTCAAAGCGCTGGAACCGGATGGTGAAATCTATGAGATTTATTTGCGCCCGGAATATCAGGGTATTGGTCTGGGTTGCGGCCTGTTTTTGGATGCAAGGCGGGAATTGCAACGTCGCAGGCTAAAAGGAACCGCTGTATGGGTGCTTGCAGATAACGGGCAGGCGATCCAGTTTTACGAAAATGCCGGTGGCGAAAAGATTGCTGAGGGTTATGAGGTTTTCGATAGCGAGCGCGTATTGAAAATCGCTTATGGTTGGAAATAGCCAATAATTTGCCTTTACCCTGTTTTTGTATTGATAATCCATATGGTCGGAAGCGTAGTCTGTTGGTTGGCTTGTTTGTCTATTGGCTAATTGCATTGCTTTGATGATTTACTTAAAACTCTAAAAACCGCACTGACAGTCTGGATTTATAAGAATGCGTATTAATGCGATTAAGATCGGTGACAATCCCCCTGAAGATGTAAATGTACTGATTGAGGTGCCGGTTGGCGGACATCCGATTAAATATGAAATGGATAAGGACGCAGGTACGCTGGTCGTTGATCGTTTTTTGTATACGCCAATGACCTATCCCGGGAATTATGGTTTTGTACCCCATACATTGAGTGAAGACGGAGATCCGATTGACGTTCTGGTTTGTAATTCCAGACCGCTTGTTCCCGGATGCGTGATCAATGTGCGCCCGGTCGGTGTTCTGATTATGGAGGACAATGCCGGGCAGGATGAAAAAATTATCGCGGTACCGTCACGTCATCTTTCCAAACGTTTTGACAATGTTGATAATTTTTCTGATTTACCTGATATCACGGTACAGCAAATTCAACATTTTTTTGAACATTACAAAGATCTTGAGCCGGGAAAATGGGTCAAAATCGGTGACTGGATGGATTGCAAAAATGCCCGCAGACTAATAGTTGAATCGATCGAACGGGCGAAAGCTGCCGGTTAAAGCCTGGAACTTGCAGGTGAAGCTATGTTTGCAATATTTTTTCCAGGGATAATACTATCTCGTTTGGATCGCCAACAATTCGAAGTGTTTTTTGACGGGCGGTAGAACCGCCCATCACAGTAATTGAAGATTTTGGTACCTGGATAAGTTTTGCGAGAAATTTGATCACTGCCTTGTTGGCTTTGCCTTTTTCCGGTATCGCACGAACTTTTATCGCCAGCCGGTTCTTGCAATCCCTGCTCTGAATGAAGCCTGTGATTTCGTCGCGGGAAGCATTGGGTGTTACCCGTACGAAGAGTTCAATATGACTGTCTGACCGGCTCAAAATTGAGCTAATACTCAACGTCGATGCCAATGAATTTCTTAAAATACGTTTGGATAAATGTAATGGATAATGACTTGTTGCAGGAAATATATGCCAATCAACAACACGATCGGTGATATGTCGATG